>CAUUOT010000009.1:0-12532 GCA_963546815.1 uncultured Bacteroides sp. | reverse complement strand
ATCACTAACCGCTAACCACTAATTTTCACCCCAGCGGGTTGCCGCCACCGCCGTTGCTTCCCGGTGTAGGTGCAGGCTGTCCTTTGGCTTTGCGGTAGGCTTCCATCGAGGCGTAGTTTACGCCGGCTTCCAGCACGCCGCCATCCTCGAAGCGGAGGTCGCGGATAATCCTGTCGCGAAGCTCTTTGACGGGAGTGAAGACAACGCGGGGCGACTTAATCATCGTGCCCACGTTGAAATCGTCTATCTTCTCCACGCCTTCGCTTTTGAAGGTGATGCGGAATGTACCCAGGCCGGGCACGTTCACCGTGTGTCCCTGCCGCAACTGCTGGGGGATGAACTCCGTCAGCAACTCCATGGCAGCTTCCAGTTCGATGGCGGACATCGTGGTGTGGGCTGTGGCCGCACGGGTCAAGGCCTTTTGCGATAGCGGACGGGCGCTGTTGGGCACGGCGTACCATTTGGCCGGTTCGTTTTTCTTCATCGGGTGCTTCTTCTGCACCAATTTGTAACTGAAACTCATACTAATAACGTTTTAATTAATAATTAAATGATAATAACTCACAGTCGGCGTGTGAACGCCTTTTCTTTTAATTCCCTTGAATATCCCCGCAGGAGGGGTGTCAGTCTCACTGCGGTGACGTCTCTTGCCTCACTGCGGTGACGTCCCTTGCCTCACTGCGGTGACTCCTCCTGCCTCACTGCGGTGACGTCTCTTGCCTCACTGCGGTGACGTAGCAGATATTAGAGGTTAGATATTAGAGGTTAGATATTAGATATTAGAGGTTAGATTCAAGACAAAATAAAATCCACGTCATCCGCGCAATCCGCGCCTAAAAAATCAGAACCTCAACAGCCGGCTCCGGTGGCGGTCTATGATGTAGAAGTCGTCCACATAGCGCTTGTAGCGCTTGTAGCGCAACGTCCGCTTCACGTACTCGTCCAGCCGTCCCAGAAAGATGTTGCTGAAGAGCTGCGACGTCAGGTCGCCGATGGGCAGGCACGTGCCGGAACGGCAGTTACGGATAGAGGGCGTGCAGCACCAGAGCGGAGCGGTCGTAGGCCGTGGGCGATGCGCCCGCCATGTCAATATCTATAAGGCTGTTCCTGCGTGCCTCCGCCGCCTTCATTCGTTTGAGAGTTTGATGCTGTTTCATGGATAATAGTGATTAGATGTTACTCGCACTCAGCGACAGACTTAAGTCTGTCGCTTTTTATCGTTTATCACATATATGCTTATCCGGACAAGTCTGCCGGAAGCCGATTTCATGGCCCCTCGGCGGGGGTGGTTGCGTCTCTATAGAGAGGGTGGTTACGTCTCTTCTATAGAGAGATTTCCGCCGCCTCTATAGGGGCGCTACAGGGGCTTCTGGAACGACGCATTCGTGAAGTGTCTGCTTACATATTCCATAGTGTCTTGTTTAATCAAGATAAAGGTGAAACTCTCGATATATATACATATATATGATAAGGTGAAACTCTCGGCCGCAGGAGAATAAAGCCAATGAAACCGATAAGGCCAACGCGGTGGCTTCGCTCCCTTTTATTCTTGAGCCGCCCGCACCGAGAAGCCGTAGCCCCGATAGCTGTTGTGCAGCGGGCCCACGTGGCCCGAGTGGAAGTGCAGATTCCGCCCGGTGTACACGTATTCCGGCCCCGCCGTCCAGCAGTAGGCGTGGATCCCCACGTAGTAGGGCACTGCGGCATTGTAGAGCCGATAGCCCGACGCAGGGAAAAAGACGGTGTCGCCGCTCTTGTTCAGGCCGCAATGGAAGTTCCAACCTTTGGCGAAAGTTCCTTGTACATTGAACTGGTTGGCATTAGTTGTGTTGTTTCCCGTTGTGGAGAAGCCGGTATAGGCGTTGCTGGGCGGGAGCTTATAGCCTGCTGGGCAGGGGTCGTAGACGGTCTTTACCACGAGGTTGTCGTTGGCTGTATGGACGTTGTTGTTCGCATCCCACAGGTTGAAATATTGGTTGTCCATGTAAGCGTTGATAGAGAACACGTCGGGGGTCGTGATACCACGGGTGATGCAGGCATTATTGTATGAGAAGGTGCTTGTTGGAGGAGGCAGGTTGGTTTTGACATTCCCGACGGCATCATACCATGTCTTGTTAATGCCCTGCTGCGTAGTTACGTTAGGCCATTCCAATGCACCCACGAACGGGTCTTTGCGTCCCCACTGGTAATAGGTGCTATTTCCAAGCTCTGTAATGGTCTGCGCCTTTTGCTTTACGGTAAACGTCTTTGCGGCAGCGAATGTGTAGCCTGCCGTGGGCTTCTGCTTGAAGCGTACCTGCACGGTGCGTTCGGCATATACTATCTCGTTTCCGTCGCACCAGCCGAGGTTGACGGTCATAATCTTGTACTTCTTGAGCTGGTAGTTGGTGATTTCCTTGTCGGGTGTGGTTGTTCCTGTTGTGCCCGGCTTGTAGTCCGTCACCCAGATGTGCCAGCTCCACAGCACGGTGTTCCATTGGTCGCGCACCGCCACCACGGCGTTGCCTTGGCAGATGGTGGCCTGCCCCACGGTAAACTGGAGGAAATGACGGTCGGCAGACAGCGCCACACCGGTCACCAGGTTCTGCGCATCTTGCCAGACGAGCGTGCAGCTGGCCGGCACGCAACCCGTGTTGTTGTAGATGTACGGGTCGGTAATGCCGTTGCCCAGATGGTTGATAAAGGGGGTCAGCACATTACTCCCGCTTGCGGTGGAGGTGTAGGCCGATATATTTTTCCCCGTGCCGGGCACCTTGACGTAATCCACGGCGTTGCCGTACACCAGCGGCAGGCGGTATGTTCCGGGGGCGTTCACGATGTAGCAGTTGGCCGTGCGCATGGGTGCGGTGTTCCCTTGATAGTTGTGCGTGGAGAGGTCGTAGTTGGTCACCGCTGGGGTGTTCTTCAATGCCTCGGTGTGTGGATTGGCCGATGCGCTGTTCACCTGCGCCGCCACGGTGGCGGTATAGGATGCGGGCGATGTGCCTCCCGTCCCGTTTTCGGTGAAGGTCGTGAGCCATGCGGGCTTGGTGTTGCTCCAGTTTGTTCCCCCGTCGGTGGAGTATTCCACTTCCCAGGCTATGGGCACGTTGGCCGTGCTCCCTCCTCCGGATACGGAGGCATAGCTCTTCACGGTGTAAGTGTTGTTTCCTCCTTGGTAGGTGTACTCCGCGGGTGCCGTCACCTCCAGCGTGGGTGTAATCACGATGCTGGTGGTGCTGATGCGGTAAACCACGGTCTTTCCCATGGGCCAGGTCTTTCCGGCAATGTTTGCCGTGAGCGTGCGCACTGTGTTGGTCAGTTTGTCGGTGTACCTTACCTCTATCCGCGCTCCCGAGGGCAGTGTCTGGGGCAGCATCATGAAGGTGGCGTCTGCGGGTGTCAGCTCCGTGTCGGGCACTTGCGGGTCGGGGGCAATGCCGGCAGGCGACAGTGTTTTTTCAAAATTAGTCAGCCCGGTCAAGTCATACCATGCCGGCGCCGCCCGCATGGGTAGCTTGCCCGTGCCGTACACGCCCTTCAGCATAATCTTCGACACCGTTCCGGCCATCATGTTGTCGCCCGTGACGAAGCGTACGGCCGTCAGTGCATGGCGCATGGTCAGCGGCTCGGCGGCATTGCTGTTGCCAGGGCGGTCCACGCTCCACGCCGCCAGCAGGTCTTTCTGGTCGGCCACGACAGCGGGCACGTTGTACGACAGGTAGGGCGGCGTTCCCGCGCCTCCCGCAGTGAAGGCCGTCAGCCCGGGATTGCCGTAAGGCGCCACCGCGAAGAAGCTGATCTTCCGTGTGGCTCCGGGCCAATGGTAAGTTGTGGCCCACGCCTCGCTCTTCTTCACCCTCACGGCGCGCATGTACGTTTGGGCGCTCGGGCTTCCGCCGGTATAAGCCGCCGGCCAGCTGTGGGTGGCGGGATAGATGAAGGCCGTCACCGCCATCTCGTCGTACATCGTGGCATTGTCTACCGGGGCGGCCTTGGTGGCGGCGCCGGCGTATGGTGCCGCCATGCCGTCACCACTTTGTGCGGTTACGGCGCCGGCACCTTGTCCGTCCGTTTCCTGCCTGATGCCGTCGGTTATCAGCGCATGCAGGTACAGCTGCTCTCCGGCGTCGTCCCCCTTCAGGGCGATGACCTGCACGGCGGGCGATTCACCCGCCGCAAGCTCCGCTCCCTTTGTCCGTGCGGCCTGTTCCGTCTCTCTCTCCTGCCACAGATCTACGGCAAACCCGATTCTCTCTCCCGAGGAGTCTCTTTCCTCCCGCTCGTCCGTGCAGGCAGTCGCAACGGACAGCAACAACGCCGCCGCGCCCGCGGCAGCCGTCCCGATGATAAAATGTCTCTGTTTCATGTTATATAGTGTTAGTTAGTGATGAGATATTAGAAGTTAGAAGTTAGATAGTAGTGGTTAGTGTATAGTGATTAGTGTATAGTGTTTAGTTAGCGATTAACGGTTAGTGTTTGGTGATTAGCTGTTTGTTAGTGTTTAGCGATTAACGGTTAGTGTTTAGCTTAAGCTATCATGGCGCAGCCCATTAACCACTAATTGCTAATCACTAACCGCTATTGACGCAGCCCATTAACCTCTAATCTCTAACTTCTAACCTCTAATAATGGTAGACGGCGGGAGACAGAGGGGCTTTTCCCCTCCCCGGCAGCTGATGGGCCGGTCCAACTCCCGCCGTCCTTTGTTCTCGTGACGCGATGCCTTTACGGCATTTTTACATGACTACGTTCTGGTTTTCGTCGCTCCAAGCCTCCACGTTAACCGTGAACTTGATGGGCTGATCCAGAATAGGGTCTCCCGGATTATTCGGGAAGGGATTTGCCGGAGTGACGGGCGTAGTGTTGCCACCGCCCGGGTTCGGGTTGTTCTGGTTGGGGGGAACCACGCCGCCGCCACCGTTGCCGCCTGTTCCGTTACCGAACTCCAGCGTGTAGATGTACTTCTTGCCCGGTTTCCACTCGGTGTCGATACCTACTGCTGAGAAGGCGTAATCCGTCAGCGTGGCGCTCGGATAGAGGGCGGTGTAGTTGCCCGAACCGTCGTTCACGTCGATGCGGCAAAGCACGGCGATGTACGCTCCGGTGGGAGCGGAAGCCTGCACGTACTTGGTGAGCTGCTGCGGAATCATCAGGAAGTTGTCCGTACCGAACATGATGCTCTGCTCGGTAGCGTTCAGTTCCAGGGGTGTGCCTCCGGCGGCGTTCTCTGCCAGGAAGTCCTTCGGCGTGGAGAGGCCCGTCCAGTTTGTGCGGGGCAGGGTGTACGACGCGTCAGTCTCTACCTGCGGGAAGGCGAAGTCGCCTTTCGCGTTGATGGCGCCCAGCTTCACACCCATCACTCTGACGCGCAGGTTGGCGTTGGTACATTTAGCCTTTACCTCAATCTGCGAGAGGATGTGCTTGAAGTTCATGGGCACGCCCGTAGCGCCGTAGGCAGTCTTGTCTCCGCTGTTGAAGGCGGCTACCACGTCTTTCTGGTTGGCTATCTGCTGTTCGGGTTCGAAGGCGGCAATCTTCTGGTTGCCCGTACCGCTGGCAATGGACACCAGCGTGCTGATGTTTGCCGGTGCGTAAGCGGTGAAGTTCAGCGTACCTGCGGGCCAGTAGTAAACGGAAGCGGTGTTCCAGGTGACACCGGCATCGGGACTGTTTACCGCCAGGTTGGTGAAGTAATTCGCTCCGCTTGCGGGGAACGCCGTCACGTTGAACGTGCCCATGTTGGCCTTGGTGGTCACGGCACGGGTGGTCTTGCCCAGCATGGTGCGGAAGCCGATGGCCCCGCTCCGGTCGTTGTTCAGGGTCTCGTCCTGCGAGCAGGCTGCCAGTGCTACGAGCACCGTTCCTGCGCAGAGCAGTTGTTTCATTGTCTTGAATGTTTTCATCTTTTCTTTCATTTACGTTAATTATTGATTATTTATTCACTTATCGAGCCTTAGAGGCCCGCATCACGATCATAATTAGTGGTTAGTGGTTAGTGATTAGCGGTGAGTGATTAGTGTTTAGTGTTTAGCGATTAGCCTAAGCTATCATGGCGCAGCCCATTAACCACTAATCGCTAACAGCTAATCACTATTGATGCTAATCACATCTTCAGCTCCTCGTTCTCCGTTTCCCAATCTTCCACCTCGGGGTGAAATCCTCCTCCATTTACGATAGGTTTGGGTAGCTCAAGTCCTTCGAGGCGGATGTGTACGTTACGCTTGTCCGGCGCGTTGTTCACCTGTGCGCTCACGTCGAAGTGATGGCAGTGTCTGCTGCCGTCGGCCAGGATAAATATCAGGGTGAGGGTGCGCATGGTGTCCGTGTTCGCCGAAGCTCCAAAGACGAACGCTTTCCCCGTGACAACGGATTTTCCGTCCGACTCGGCACGGAAAGGCACCATGCTCCGTTGCTCGGAGGGTTTGTCTTCGCCCGGGAAGAACGATCCCGCCACGCCCGAGAAAGCGGCGCCTACAGCTGAGACGTACTTCAGGTTCTTCACGTCCTTCAGTTCGAAGCTATAAGTGCATACTCGTGGTGAGACGGGCAACGTCAGGGTATACTTCCCCGCCCCGGGTTGCAGGCTGATGTCCGCTCGACTTCCTCCCCATACGGCCTCGGGCGCCAACACTACGGGTTCTTTCCTTGGGTTGGCGCTTGCGGGCACGCCGTTGGTGTTGAGCGGTTCGAGCAAGGTACTCGGGCGGGTATACAGTTCGAAACTGTCGTACTGCTTGGTCCCCCTCATCAGAATGGTCTCCGTATCGTTATTGATGTAGATTGCGCGGTAGCGTCCGAGCGGTACTGTAATGGTACCTCCTCGCTGATTGCCGAAGTCGTAAGGGAGAGGTTTCCCTCCGTCTTCGGGGAAGAGCCAGAGGCTCATTCCGGCGACTTTGGCGTCGGGTGCTCCGCTCCAGTCGAAGCGTACGTTCACTTGTACCGCGTCGCCTGAGGGCATGTCCAAATCCTTGTGGATGCACGAGGTGAGTAGAGGCGCCACGACCAGCGCAACTGCGGCGAAGATACCTGTCGCCCTTCTCCATCCTTCTTTCATGCTTATTCTAACAGTCGTTTTCATTGTCTTTCTCTTTTTCTTATTTATCTTATCAATAAAAGTTGACGTTTACTCTTCCCAAAAGCCACACCACCGTGACCACCCCCAAGGTGGGGCCGAACCACTGCCCCTGCTTGGTAGCCTGCCAGAGGTATCTCCCTCCTTGAGGGACATACTCCTTGTATTCTCCGCCCAGATAGCCTACACTCAGCGTGAAGTCTACGTTCAGACGGCGTGCTACGGAAGCCGAGTAACCGTAAGAGAGTCCTCCGCCGTAGCTCCAGCGGTCACCGAGGTATCCCTTGCCTCCCCATTCGAGGTCGTAGGTCAGCAACTGCCCGTATAGACCGACGTGATGCCCGCCCATGGGGTTCTTGCCTATCCCGGCGAAGTACTTCTTCAGCTCCAGCTCTCCGCCATAGATGCGGTGGTAACGGTGCTTCCGATCGTTCTTGAACCAAGTGTGCATCCATCCTGCCGAGAGCGTCCATCCCCGTCCGAGGTAAAGCTCGAGGGCGAGGTTGGGCAGCACCAGCGCATCGTAGAGCAGATTTGTCCGCAACGCGATGCGGAAAGGCGCTCGTTCCGGCGTCAGGGTGTCCGCTCTCCCTCCGGGCATCTCCCCGTAGAAGTTATTGTTGATGGAGATGCTCTTCTCCTGCGGTAGGGACACGTACACTGTGTCACGTATCGTCAGTGGTTTGCCCTCGGGCAGATTGTCCGCTTCATACCATACGTGCAGGACAGAGGCGCGCATCTCGGGGAAGAAAGCCCTGTCGAGGTAGCGCCATACGGAACCGCCGTTCATCAGCATCAGACGGTACTTGCGTCCGTCCACCACCTTGCCGTTCTGAGTAATCCACTCGGGCGTGTGACGCAACATCTTCAACACCTCGTAGCGGTAGGGCATGGTTTTGTCAGCGTCCACCAGCTGATCCAGCCTCTCCCAGTCGATGCCTTTGGGTACGGTGACCAGCCAGTCCACCTCGGAGGGGAAGTAGTCGTGCACTAATTGGCGGATGGCTTCCGCCCGCCGTTCGGAGAGACGGCGGTTAAGGGTGGTGCTCCCCTCGGGGGAGGAGCCTGCAGTGATCCGCAACCCGCGTATGCGTCGCGAGGGGTCTTGCTGCAACTGCATGAAACGTTCGGTGAAGGCACGCAGGCGTGTGCCGTTCTCCCGGAAAAGCGGGTCGAGGGTCGATTCGCCCTGACGGAAATAGACACGGACGGAGTCCATGCCCCGGCGTATGCCGGGTTCCTGCCCTCGGGCATACCCAAGCAGGAGCAGGAAAATCAGAAGGATAAAGGGTCTTTTCATTACCTGTAAATATGGTTAATAGACATAGTTGATAGGCCTACCTCTTGCTAAGAGGTGTAGCAGGCAGGGAGAAAGAGGGGAGAACGGATCAGGTAGAAAAGATGGTACGAAGGCTCATACCGCAAGGGAAGAGAGAAGGAGTGCGGCAGTATAACAGACGTGAAACCATGAGAGGGAATACCTCAATATAGGTACTTATATGGGTAAGCACACAAGTTTTTCGCATAGATGCTTGCTTGTATGAAATAAAAGCGGTTAATTTGCAGTCTCTTACAGAGACATTAACACCTCTTAGCAAGAGGTGTGCGGAGAAACCTCCTTCCCCCCCAAGATATATCCTTAGGGCATAAAAATCCCCTTTAGCAGTTTACGGTTTGCCGATGCCAGTTGCCTGTCGTCTATCTCGCTGATATAGACAAGTGTGGTTTGGGTGTTGGTATGACCCAACGCCTTGGATATGACCGGCAGATCTATATTCCTTCCGTAGGCGATGCTCGCCCACGAGTGTCGGGCTACGTAAGAGGTTAGGCTGACGGAAATTCTCGCCTGTCGTGCCAGTGCCTTAAGCGCACGGTTGTAGCGGTTCAGAGCCAAGGGGTAGGGTACCTCCATCGTCTTTCCGCTTTTCCCATCTTTCCCCCTCTCCACCTTATATAATATAGGAAAGAGGTATTCTGACTCCTGCGTCGCATACTTGTCCAGTATGTCGATCATGCAAGGTTCCAGCGTCACCCTCACCTGCTGTCCTGTCTTGCGCCGGTGGTAGGTCAACACTCCGTCCTTGATCTGCGAGCGCTTCAGGTGCGCCAAATCCACGAAGGGCATGCCCATGGCGTAGAAGGAGAATAGGAAGAAGTCGGCGGCCGAATCCCCGGCTCCTGCAGCCCCTACACCCCGCTTCCCCCTTTCTCCCCTCCCTATGGGGGAGGGGCCGGGGGAGAGGCTTTTAATTTTGCAAATCTCTTTCTCCCCTATGCTTCTCTTTACTGCCCGCTCGTTGCCGGTGAATACCCCTTTGAACGGTGCCTTGTCCTTCACGAGGGGCTTTGCCGCGGCCTTGTTGTAGATGGCTCGTAACGATCGCATGTAGCAGGAGGAAGTGTTGGGGCATACGCCCCGGTCTTGTAGCCACCGCTCGTAGCGCCGCACGGTGTCTGCATCAAGTGCCGACAACCGCACGTCTCCTCCTCCACAGAAGCGGATGAAGGATCGGACTGCCGTCCGGTAGTTCTCCTGGGTGGAGAGGCTTACACCTTGTGTCGCCTGCTCGGCGCAAGCGGAAAGCAGTGGGGCCGGGCTCCGTCTTTTCCCGGCAGGCTGCCCCGTAACCGGCCTACCCGTACTGCCCGCCTGCCTCAAACATAATAGAAAAATGAACCTGGTCGATTCGTTTTAGTGATTAGGGAAGCAAAAATAGGGATTTGGATGAAGGATATCTGGAGGAAGAACCTTGAGGTATGCCAGGTTCGGCATGCGTAGAATAACAAGGATATGAGGAGAACAGATTGTCAGTCATCGGAAATACGTTATATTTGCCCTCGTGAAAATGGTAATATCAGATTGGAATATAATCCCTTATGTCGAAGCTTGGCAACGGCAGACTGAGTGGTTCGATGCGCTTGTACTGGCAAAACAAGCGGGAAAGGGGTACGTGAACCATATTGTACTCTGCGAGCATCCCCACGTTTATACATTGGGACGCAGCGGGAAAGAGGGGAACATGCTGCTGAACGAAGAGCAGCTTCGCAAGACAGGAGCCGTGCTATATCACATAGACCGTGGCGGAGACATCACTTATCACGGCCCCGGACAGTTGGTCTGCTACCCTATACTGAACCTTGAGGAATACTCTTTAGGATTGAAGGAGTATATCCATCTGCTGGAAGAGGCGGTAATCGGTGTTTGTTCCTCGTATGGCATCTCGGCAGGACGCATGGAGAGGGCGACCGGCGTATGGCTGGAAGGCAATACACCCCGTGCCCGTAAAATCTGTGCCATCGGGGTGCGTAGTAGTCATTATGTCACCATGCACGGACTGGCACTGAATGTGAATACCGATTTGCGCTATTTCAGTTACATCCATCCTTGCGGATTCATAGACAAAGGTGTTACTTCCTTACAAAAAGAGCTGGGGCGCGAAATCTCCATGGCGGAAGTGAAAAAGCACCTGTGTGAAGAATTGATGGGCAGGCTTTCGTGAATGGTCCGGTCACACATATTTGTATAGTATATTCCCTGTCAACCGAAAAAACTTATTACCTTTGCGGGTCACTTTTCAAAACGATAAAAGAATAACGATATGAATATCTCTTATAACTGGCTGAAAGAGTATGTAGATTTCGACTTGACACCTGATGAGGTTTCCGCTGCCTTGACATCTATCGGTCTGGAAACAGGAGGTGTAGAAGAGGTGCAGACCATCAAAGGAGGATTGGAAGGGCTGGTCATCGGTGAAGTGATGACATGCGAACCTCATCCTGATTCAGACCACATGCACGTTACGACCGTCAATCTGGGAGAAGGAGAACCTGTACAGATAGTATGCGGCGCCCCTAATGTTGCGGCGGGACAGAAGGTAGTAGTGGCTACCATAGGTACGAAATTGTATGACGGTGACGAATGTTTTACCATCAAGAAATCGAAACTTCGGGGTGTAGAGTCTGTCGGCATGATTTGTGCCGAAGATGAAATAGGCATCGGAACCGACCATGCAGGCATCATCGTTCTACCTGAAACCGCAGTACCGGGTACACTTGCCAAGGACTATTACAAAATCAAAAGCGACTATGTATTGGAGGTGGACATCACTCCCAATCGGGCCGATGCTTGCTCGCACTATGGAGTAGCTCGCGACTTGTATGCCTATCTGGTACGGAACGGAAAGAAAACGATGCTGAAGAAGCCTTCGGTAGATGCTTTTTCCGTAGAGAATAAAGATTTGGAAGTTCAAGTGGTTGTAGAGAATGCCGAAGCATGTCCTCGATATTCAGGGGTTACTATCAAAGGAGTTACGGTAAAGGAAAGTCCGGAATGGTTGCAGAACAAACTTCGCATCATCGGTCTTCGTCCTATAAATAATGTAGTGGACATTACGAACTATATTGTCCATGCTTTCGGGCAGCCGCTTCATTGCTTCGATGCCGATAGGATCAGCGGCCGTGAAGTGGTTGTGAAAACAATGCCTGAAGGCACTCCGTTTGTTACTCTTGACGGGGTGGAACGTAAATTGAATGAGTGTGATCTGATGATTTGCAACAAGGAAAAGCCTATGTGTATTGCCGGTGTTTTCGGCGGTCTGGATTCCGGAACTACAGAAACCACTAAGAATATATTCCTTGAAAGCGCTTATTTCCATCCCACTTGGGTGCGTAAAACGGCCCGTCGTCATGGGCTGAATACAGACGCATCATTTCGCTTTGAAAGAGGTGTTGACCCGAATGCTACTATTTACTGCCTGAAACTTGCTGCGTTGATGATAAAGGAGCTTGCCGGAGGTAGTATTTCTTCTGAAATAAAGGATGTATGTATTGCTCCAGTCGAAGATTTCAGTGTGGAACTTTCCTACGAGAAAGTACATTCATTGATTGGCAAAGTGATTCCGACAGATATCATCAAGAGTATCGTGACAAGTCTGGAAATGAAAATTGTGAAAGATACTGAGGAAGGGCTTACGTTGAAGATACCTCCTTATCGTGTAGATGTACAACGAGACTGCGACGTGATAGAGGATATTCTGCGTATCTATGGATATAACAATGTAGAGATTTCCACCACCTTGAAGTCATGCCTGACAACGAAAGGCGAGCATGATAAGTCGAATAAATTGCAGAATTTGATTGCCGAACAGTTGGTGGGATGCGGTTTTAATGAAATCCTGAATAATTCGCTCACTCGTGCTGCATACTACGATAGTTTGGAAAACTATCCTTCAAACAGTCTTGTTATGCTCTTGAATCCGTTGAGCGCAGACCTGAATGCAATGCGTCAGACATTGCTTTTCGGTGGATTGGAAAGTATTTCGCACAATGCCAATCGAAAGAATGCCGACTTGAAATTCTTCGAATACGGTAACTGCTATTACTTCGATGAGAAAAAGAAGAATTCCGAAAAGGCCCTGGCTGCTTATTCGGAAGATTTCCATCTTGGTTTATGGATAACCGGCAAACGAGTTTCCA
>CAUUOT010000008.1:0-12994 GCA_963546815.1 uncultured Bacteroides sp. | reverse complement strand
AGGAGAGAGTGATGTGTTCTATATATAGGTGGAAATAAAAGAAAAATGGAAATATGATAGGTATTATTCGTCGGAGAAAAGTCTCACAGCACGTCCCTCAGACTTTAAATGGTATTGCGCATATGCGAGGCTGCTGGTGAAGTACCCATAATATGCTTTGGTCGCATCGAACTCCGTACTTGACCAAATGTAGCATTGAGTACCTCGGACTTGAAGCGTACCTGGAAGAGAAGGTCTAGCTGGGCTGATACGACCGTTAGCAGGAAAGATACGGGTGACAACCTTATTGATGGGCTGGCTGTTCCACCAGGATTCTTGAGCAATGATTGTTTGCAGATTTGGCAAAGGCTCTTGGTCACCTACGTAAACAGATTGCACCTTTAGTTGTGAAGTTAGGCTACCATTTACAAAAGTGCCAATACGTTCATAACGGAGAGCACAAGTCATACTATTGTCGATAGCTTTAGGAAAATTAGGATTTATTGAGAAGGAAGCTTGTTTATAACGCAAGCCGTAGCTGATACCGTTACCTGTAGAATAATAGTCGGAAGTGTATGTAGCTTTCATTCCACTAATCTCAATTGCCTCGTGTATATTGCGGTCATTGCGGGGCCTATCATAATAAACGGCACTGTATGACCAAATACTTGTCCATTCTTGTATTGATGGTAGATGATACCCTTTACCCATGCCGTTAAGGTCGGTGAAGAAAGGATCGGTGAACAAATTCTCGGTGTTTGGGTTATAAGTGGCATCGTATACACCTTTGCATACGTACCAGTTGTAATACCCACTTTCTTCGTTGCTGTGACTTGTTGCAAAACTAAGATCTGGAGCGACTTGTGCCCATGTGGAAGAAGACCCTATATTAGAACCGTATTGATTTCCTCCTCCTGCCAGATTATACTCCGCTACATACTCCAGCGGCATTTTACCCATCTGGGTTAACCTTATCGGCTTTGTAATCACACTGGTATTGTTACCGATAAGTTTCAGTTGTGTAGAGCGAAGCCTATCTTTCCGCTTAGCTTTAATGGTAATAGTTGTCGGCCCATCTGTAGAACTGCTTTCTGGACTAATCGTCACCCAATCGGGTATTGATTCAAACTTCCACCCTCCCGTATTCTCTGTCGTGATGGTCAGTGTTTGTCCGGTGGTTACCGAAGCTATACCCCTCTCAAGCACAATTCCCCCTTTATCCGTACTTATCCGTTTGAGTTCATCCACTTTCACCTCCTCGTTCACGTCATACCACGGCACAATCTTGCACTTAAACGTCACGGCACCTCGGATGGCTTCCTCTTCCGTTCCGTGTCCCGGGGCAACGATGTGATGTCCGTTGGTCAGGTCCACCGTGTAATGCCGGTTGCGCAGGATGTCCAGAAACGTGTCCGAGAAGTCCTTGATGTCGATGCGGAACCAGACGGATTTGGCATGATTGTTATGAGTCACTTTGATGGTGATAAAGCTGTTCGCCATGGTATTGGCTGCCGCCTTGGCACGGTTGTCCGACTCGAAGAGATAAAAGGACATCTCGTTCTGAATAGACGCTCCGGTAGCTAATGTGACGTACGAGGACGACAGGTCTGCCGGATTGCCGAAAGCGTCGGCGGCATCCAATGTAGGCGTGTTCGCCGTATTGTCGGGGGCTATCTGTCCGGCCCTGTATCCGTAATAATAGTGGCATTCGCCTAACTTTTCATCTCCGATCTTGATGGTAACCTTCGCCACCATTCGCTCCAGAGAGACCGACGGGGCAGTGGCTGCCGTCTGAGCATAGCTCTCGTTCACCGTCTGCGCAGGCAGTTCTCCCCACATGGGCATGCCGTCGGCGGAGTTCATGACTACCTTTCCCGTACCGGCCTCCGCACGGAGTTTCAATCGCTTCATCACTTGAACCCGCTGTTCGCCGTAGGTAGCGGCAAGGGCATCCACCTGCTTGCGGGCATTGACCAGCACAACCAGCGTCTGCGGCTCGGCGCTTCCCACCAGCTGCACGCGTACATAGCCCACACTGCCTTGCACTTGATACGTCCCTCGTGCACGGTAGAAGAACGTGCCCTTCATCATGTTCGTCGGGTCTAACGGGTCTGATTTGAAAGCAAGTATATCCACCGTCCGGATATCGTCCTCCAAGCCCGCACGGGTGATGGGTGCGCGACTGGCAGTAGACACGGAAGAAGCTTCCGCGCCGGTGTTTCCTATCCGGATACTGAGTATCGCCGTATGGTCGGGCACGGGTGTGCCTTCGTCGTTCTTTTCGTTGCAAGCCCAGAGCAGCAGGCTCCCTAACACTAATGCAAACGCAACGTAAACAGATTTTCTCATGACTGTATTTAGAAATTAGACGTTAGAAATTAGACGTTAGAGATTAGAAATTAGACGTTAGACGTTAGAAGTTAGATATTAGAGGTTAGCCACTCATCGCTAACCGTTAACCGCTAATCACTAACCGTTAAGCACTATCCGACTGCAAAGATACTTCATTAACTCTATTTTGCTTTTCGGGGGGGTAAAATTGACCTTTTTTAATCTGCGTTGTGAGATTATTACATTTCGTCCTCTCCAACAACATACTTTTTCCGGGATATGCTGTTCTTATCTCCTTCTTATCATCTTCTTATCATCTTCTTATCATCTTCTTTTCATCTTCGTATTTATCTTTCCTCTATAGACACTGAAGAAAATACGAAGATGCACCGAAGATGAACCCTCTCCGGAGGGAAGAAAGGTGCAAGGTGCGGAAAAAGACTCGCCTTTATGCTCTGTGAAAGGCGGCCTTGTTTTGACCCGAAAGCAGCCATGTTCCGGGCCAAAACAGGGTCGCTTTTGACACGAAACAGGGTCGCTTTCTTTTCAGGAAGAAGAAGGAAATAGCCGTGTCGGAGGGCAGGTTTTGTCGGAGGAAAGGATTATTTTTGCGGGAGGTCCGGCAAGACCGGTAAAGACGAACGCGTGAAATACGTTATAGAAAAAGGAGGAAAAGATGAAGAACTTAGTCATTCTGTCCGGCGCGGGAATGAGCGCCGAGAGCGGTATCAGTACGTTTCGCGATGCGGGCGGACTGTGGGACAAGTACCCCGTGGAGCAGGTAGCCACCCCCGAAGGGTATGCGCGTGACCCGGAGCTGGTGATGAACTTCTACAACGAGCGCCGGAAACAGCTGCTGGAGGTGGAGCCGAATGCCGGGCACAGGGGACTTGCGGAGTTGGAAAGGGATTTCCGTGTGACGGTAGTGACGCAGAATGTGGACAACCTGCACGAGCGTGCGGGCAGTACGCACGTCATCCATTTGCACGGCGAACTGACGAAGGTCTGCTCCAGCCGTGACCCTTCAGACCCGCGTTATGTGCGGGAATTAACCCCCGAGGAGTATGAGGTGAAGCAAGGCGAGAAGGCCGGCGATGGCTCACCGTTGCGCCCCTTCATCGTATGGTTCGGCGAGGCGGTGCCTCAGATAGAGACGGCGGTGGACTATGTGAGGAGGGCGGATGTATTTGTCATTATCGGCACGTCGATGAACGTCTATCCGGCGGCAGGGTTGCTGCACGATGTGCCCCGCGAAGCGGAGATCTACCTGATAGACCCCAAACCGGTGGACACGCACTCCCCGCGTCCGATACACGTCATCCGCAAGGGAGCGTCGGAGGGAGTGAAAGAACTGACGGGCCTGTTGCGCCGATAGGGTGCGGAGAGTTACTTCTTGCAGAGGGCGCGCAGCACGAATCCCGCGTGGCGGAGCGTGGTGCTTATCAGTCCGTAATGTTGCGCCATGATGCGGAAGCGTTCCATTAAGGACGCCTTGCGGTGGCGCGTAGTCATTCCCTCCTGAAGATAATCGATGAGCACGAGGCGGGTGTTGTGCAGCGTACGGGCTTTCTTCATGACGCGGATGCACCAGTCGAAGTCGGCCGAGAAGCGGTATTGCAGGTCGTAAGGCTCTGCCAGCGCGGTTTTGGCGAAGAAGGCCTGGTGGCAGACCAGCATGCCTTGTCTGAAGCTGCGCCACGTCAGTACCTCCGGAGCGGCGAGGCGGCGCATACGGACGAAGCGCCCTGCGTCGTCTACCAGTGCCGTCTCGCCGTACAGCACGTCGGGCAATCCGTTTGCGCCGTCGAGGGTGCGGACCATTTGCTCCAAGGTGCTGTCCGCATGAAAACGGTCGCCGGCATTGAGGAAGCAGAGGTAGTCTCCCGTAGCCAGGCGGATGCCCTTGTTCATGGCGTCGTACAGTCCTTTGTCAGGCTCGCTCACCACCCGGCTGATGCGGTCTTTGTATCGGTGGATGAGGGCGGGCGTGCCGTCTTCCGAAGCGCCGTCCACCAGAATGTACTCCACGTGGGGGTAGGTTTGCGCAAGGACGCTGCGGAGGGTTCTTTCCAGTTGCGCCTCGGCATTGTAGCATACGGTGATGATGCTGAACTTGGGTGCGGGATGAGGATTATACATTTCTGCCACTGATTTTCATGTAGAGGTCGATATATTGTTTGGCGACGATGTTCTCGGAGTAATGGGTAACGGCCTTTCGCGCGGCTTGTTCGGCCAAGAGGGGATAGTCGGGGGAGGTGAGGGTGCGGTAGATGCCGTCGGCAAAGTCTTCGGCAGACTTGTATTGCGCCACGTATCCGTTTTGCAGATGGTCTATCATTTCCGGTATGCCGCCTACCCGAAAGCCTACGCAGGGAGTGCCGCACGCCATGGCCTCCATGATGGTGTTCGGCAGGTTCTCCTCTAACGAAGGAGTTACGAAGATGTCTACCGCGTTGTAGATGTCCGCTAACCGGTGCTCGTCGGCAACGTAGTCCAGCGGATAGACCTTGAAAGGCAATAAGTGCTCTACTTGTTGCGAGCGGTTTCCGAAGACCACCACGCCCAGTTCTTCCTTCAGCTCGGGATGGCGCTCGGCCAGCAACCGGCACGACTCGACAAGGTAGTCGATGCCTTTGCGCTTGTCGGTAATCTTCACCGAGCCGAAGAGCATAAGCTTCATGGCTTGCGGCAGGCGGCAGCGCGTGCGGGCTTCTTTCCGGTCACCCGGGCGGAAGAGGCGGATGTCGATGGGATTGGGGATGGACGTCACGGTCTGTCCGCACAGCAATGCGCTCTGCCGTGCCTGTTCTTCGAGCCAGCGACTGCACGCCACGAAGCGGAGGCTGCGACCTTCGTACAGTCTTTTCTTCTTCCGGAAGACGCGGAAAGAAAGGTCTCGCTTGCTTCCTCCTCCATAGATGAAGGGGCAGTCGTGGCATTCCTGCCGGTAGCGGATGCACGCGCGGGCATGGTGGCAAATGCCGGTGCAGGGCCACATGTCGTGCATGGTCCAGACCACGGGTTTGCCTGAAGCCAGTATCTTCTCGAGGTCTTTCAGGGAGAGCATTCCCTGGTTAATCCAATGCAGGTGAATGATGTCGGCCTGCCGGAATTCGGGCAGCGCGGTGATGTCCGTTCCCGTATTGGCAATGTCCACGGAGAAGAGATTGTTTTTCTTGAAACGGTTGGCGCGCCAGATGACGATGCGCTCCCAGAGAAACTTCCACTTCATGCGGCGACGGTGAGAGAGTGCCACCACGGAGATGCGGTCGGTCTGTTTGTCGCGTACCAGCAGTTTGGCTTTGACGCCGTGATTGTTGAGCGCCTCCATCAGGCGGCTGGCGGCTACGGCTGCTCCGCCGATGCGTTCGGATGTATTGATAAGCAGTACCCTCATGATCGGTTCGTAGAGAATGAGTTGAACATCTGTAACGGATGCAAAAGTAACGGTTTCGGCGAGAGAGGACAAGCGCTTCTTCTTTTTTCGTCGATACCCTTCTGCCGAACTCACGCAGATTATTCGTACTTTTGCCCGCAGTACATACCTAACCAATACATATATACATGGAGAAAGTCGTTTTCTTGGGTTTGGGCTATATCGGCTTGCCCACGGCGGCAGTGGCTGCCCGTCACGGTTACCAAGTGATCGGGGTGGACGTAAATCCGGCAGTGGTTGAAACCGTGAATCGGGGCGACGTACATATCGTAGAGCCAGACTTGGACAAGATGGTCAAAGAGGTCGTACAGAGCGGACATCTGCGTGCCGCGCAAACACCCGAGGCGGCGGATGCCTTCTTCGTGGTGGTTCCTACTCCTTTCAAACAAAATCACCGGGCGGACATCACGTATGTAGAAGCGGCTACACGCTCCGTTATTCCCTTCCTGAAGCCCGGCGACCTTTTCGTGATAGAATCCACTTCGCCCGTCTTCACGACCGAACGGATGGCGGAACTTATTTTCCGCCAACGTCCCGAACTGACGGACCAGCTATACATTGCCTACTGCCCCGAACGCGTCTTGCCGGGCAATACCCTCTACGAACTGATACATAACGACCGCGTGATAGGAGGCATCAACCCCCAGTCTACCGATAAGGCAATCGAGTTCTACTCCGCCTTCGTGCAGGGCAAACTGCATCGTACCAACGCCCGTACCGCCGAGATGTGCAAACTCACCGAGAACTCCTCGCGCGACTCGCAGATAGCCTTTGCCAACGAGTTGTCCATGATCTGCGACAAGGCCGGCATCAACGTCTGGGAACTGATAGCATTGGCCAACAAGCATCCGCGCGTCAACATCCTGCAACCCGGATGCGGCGTGGGCGGACATTGCATAGCAGTAGACCCGTGGTTCATCGTATCCGACTATCCCGAACAGGCGCAACTCATCAAGCGTGCCCGTGAAACCAACGACTACAAGGCCGACTGGTGCACGCATAAAGTGCTCGAGGCCTGCCAACGCTTCGTCGAGGAAAACGGACGGGAACCCATCGTGGCTTGCATGGGACTTGCTTTCAAACCCGATATAGACGACCTGCGCGAATCGCCGGCCAAGTACATTGCTTCGCGCATCGTGTCCGAGTCGCGTGCCGATGTGTTGATTGTAGAACCCAACATCGCTTCTCATCCCAGCTTCCACCTCACGGATTATAACGAGGCTTATGCAAAGGCCGACATCATCGTGTGGTTGGTTCGGCATACGTCGTTTGTCCGTCTGCCTCGCGATGCGAAGAAACAGGAACTGGATTTTTGCGGAGTCCGCAGATAAATGCCGATACACATATGAAAAAGATACTGCTTGTCTTCGGAACCCGTCCTGAAGCCATCAAGATGGCTCCACTGGCGAAAGCTCTGCAGAAGGATACCGAACACTTCGAGACCAGAGTCTGCGTCACTGCCCAACACCGGCAGATGCTGGATCAAGTATTGGCCGTGTTTGATATCGTCCCCGAATACGACCTCGACATCATGGCACCCAATCAGGACTTGTACGACATCACCTCCAAGGTGTTGCTCGGCTTGCGCGAGGTTTTCAAGGACTTTTCTCCGGATGTGGTGCTGGTACACGGCGACACCACTACTTCTCTGGCTGCCTCTTTGGCTGCCTTCTATCGGCAAATCCCCGTCGGGCATGTCGAAGCGGGACTACGAACCTACGATATGCTTTCTCCCTGGCCAGAGGAAATGAATCGTCAGCTGACCGACCGCATCTGTACCTATTACTTTGTCCCCACAGAGCAATCCCGCTTGAACCTGCTGCACGAAAACGTAGCAGACAGCAAAATCTTCGTCACCGGAAACACCGTTATTGACGCCTTGCTGATGGCTGTGGACATCATAGACCGCAAACCGGGGATGAAAGAACTTCTGCACCGGGAACTGTCGGCCAAAGGATATGTCGTCGGAATGCGTCCCTATATCTTGGTTACGGGGCATCGCCGCGAGAACTTCGGAGAAGGCTTCTTGCATATCTGCAAAGCTGTCAAGGAGATTGCCGCTTTGCATCCGGACATGGACATCGTATATCCGGTACATCTCAATCCGAATGTCCAGAAACCTGTCTACGAGTTGCTCTCCGGCCTGAAGAATGTTTTTCTGATTTCACCACTGGATTATCTGCCTTTTATCTATGCCATGCGGCACGCCGTACTCTTGTTGACGGATAGCGGCGGCGTACAGGAAGAGGCTCCTTCGCTAGGCAAGCCGGTGTTGGTGATGCGTCATACGACGGAACGTCCCGAGGCCGTAGAAGCCGGTACCGTAAGACTCGTGGGAACAGATGCCTCTGCCATCGTAGGTCAGGTGGAGGAGCTGCTGCGAGACAAGGAAGTATATCGGCAAATGTCCGAGACGCATAACCCTTATGGAGACGGCAAGGCTTGCGAGAGAATCGTGGCAGCGCTATTGAAATGATGGATGGGGTGAATGGACGATGAGGCGCTGATACTCGTTCTGTCAAGGGTTGCCTTCTGTTAGTCCTCTGAATGCTTTTAGGTACCGCTCGCTTACCGTCTCGATATTGATGTGCTCGCGAATGATTCGTTCGGACTCCTGTCCCATCTCCTTGCACCGTTCGGGGGAGGAGAACAGACTTTCAATCTTCTCAGCCAGACTGCCCGCATCTCCTTCTTGGAAGAAGTAGCCGTTCCTGCCGTCGGTCAGCAAGTCGCGTTCCGTACCGTCGCACACAGAGCAGACGATGGGTAAGCCGTATGTCATGGCATCGTTGATGGAAAGTCCTCCCATACCGGCCAATACATATACGGTGGACTCGTGCATGTAAGCTCCCAGCACTTTCGGGTCGTACACGGCGCCGGTGAAGCGGACGGTATCCGTCAGGTTCAGTTGGTCGACTTGCCGTTTCAGGTTTTCCTGTTCGGGCCCGTCGCCAATGATGACCAGCTCTGCATCCGGATAGTTTTTTACTACCTGTGCAAAGGCATCTATCAGTAAATCCACCCGTTTCCATTTCACCAGACGTCCGATGTGCAGTAGTCGCCTTTCCTTTTCCGGTAAAATCTGGGGAGATGCCAGTACGGCTGCCTTCTCACGAAGCAACGCTTCGGTATCTGTGGAATTGTAGGTGACGTGTATCTGTTCTTGTCTCACCCCGTAAGAAGGAAGGATGTCGTAAGCAACGGTCGAATAGTTGAGCGTACCTGCTGCACGTGCATAGCAGTACTTGCGGACTTGTGCCGTCAGCCATTGGCGGACGTAGAAGACTGTACCGCGGCTCATCAGATGCATATCCTCGTCGTACATCGGATTTTCCCGGAAATACTTCCTTACTTTCCCATAGGGAGGTGTCTGGAAAGGTATCTCTCGAATAAAGAGTCTCGCTCCGCTTGCTTTCATCGCACGTCTTAATCGGGGTTGGAAGAATAGCTGTAGAAAATAGGGCCACCCCATGACGACGATGTCCGGACTTTCTTTTTCGATGATACCCGGCAGGGCAGGAAAGCAACTTTTGCCATAGAATGCTTTCTTCTCGGGAGTAGTGAGGTGTCTGTAAGTGCCGCCCTCTACCATCTTTACGCCTTCACCTATGGTGGCGTTTCCTTGCTGAGGGGTGACTGCCGTGATGTCTGCTCCTTTCTGTTGAAGCTTGTTTAGCATAGCATTGAGGTAGTGCGGCATTCCACCGAATGTAAACAGTACTTTCATTCGCGTGCGGGTATTTAGTCGTTCAGGTAGAGTGGACGCTTTGCAGCATTCCGGTTGATTTTGCGGTAGCGCATCACTTCGCGTGTACGCCCCAACAAGCGGAAAACGATTCCTATATAAGCGGCGGCGGTTGCCGGCTCTTTCTTCATCAAAGCCTTCCACGACTTTTTGATGCCGGCCAATACTCCGTACCCGAAAGCCGGCGGAAATGAATAGTTGATATTGGCGTATTCCGTCAGCAAGTAAATCTGTTCGGAACGGAGCCATGCCTGATGGCTTATTTTCCGGTCTTCGCGGTCGTGGCAACCGAATACCATGGGCGAGTATCCCACGACATAACCGCAACGGTGTAAACGGTTGACGTAGTCCACGTCTTCGCCATAGTGGTAGAAGAGGGGGCAGAATCCGCCCACTTGCTTCAATACGGAAACAGGAATAAACCAGAATGCCGCATTGACGAAAGGCACTTCTATGGGAGGACAAAGGGACTTGTCTTTCGCACGATAGGTCTTCAACTCCGCCGAAGGGCTTAGTCCTGCATAACCGGCGAAACCTTTCTCCAACTTGTCGCCCGCACCGGTCAGATGGGTGGGCGACAAGATGCCATATTGGGGGTATGCACCGCTAAGCGCGCTCAAAGTGCCGAGCGTTTCGGTATCTATCCACGCGTCTTGGTTCAGTAGGAAAACAGCCTCGTAGCCCTCTTCCAACGCCATTCTCATACCGAGGTTGTTGGCGCGGCCGAAGCCGAGGTTCTCCTGGCTCTGGATGAGGCGGACTCCCGGATAGCGGCTTTCGATGAGCTGTACGGTACGATCTTGCGAGGCGTTGTCTATCACCACCACATCCGCTTGCAGCGAAGATTGGCGCAGACTGCCCAGGCAACGGTCCAGCCAACGCTCGAAGTTATAGGCTGCTATAATGGTCAGTATTTTCATGAGGTTTCGGCTTTTCGTTCTGTTTCGATGGTTTCTATGAGGGCGTCCGACTTTCCGCTCACCACTTTCCGGCAGAACATCTTGCCCGACAGCTTCAGTGCAGGCAGGTCTTCCGGAGTCATGGTCTTGATGGATTGGCCGTATACGATATAATGCAGGGGCGTCAGTGCGTGGAGTCCGGCGTATCTGCCTTCGTACAGCAAGGCGCGGGCGGCAAAGGGAGAGTTGAACACAAGGGTCTGTACGCATAGCTCGCTGGGGACGAAGCTTGTCTTGAAGTAGCGGGTCATCTCCTTTTCAGTGCAGAGCTTCTCGTAGACATAGCGGGCGCAAGGCAGGGTGATGGCCCAATAGTCGGAGCCGAAAAACACATCCGCTTCTTTGCCGCCAAGCTTTACGAAGGGGCGCTTCCTGAACGGAAGCAACTGCATCAGGTGGCGTGAGGCTACGATGAGCTTGTTCCGCAACCACCGACTTCCGATGTTCAGGTCGCGGAAGAAGTGGTAGTAGATGATTTTGGCTATCTGCTGCTTGTCGGCAGAGCGGGTCAGGTTCATTGCCACGATGAACTCCGTCTCCTTGTGCCCGTCAAAGTAGCTGTGTATCTCGGTGTTGGGCCACAGAGGATAGTCTTGCCCGCTGAGGCAGACGACGCGGCCATAAGCGATGCCGCTGTGCAGCACGGCGGACAGCAGTTCCTTCTGATATTCCACCTGCCCCCAGCCGCCCCAGCTCACCCGATGTTGGGGCACAAAGGTCGCCCTGTCTTTCAGCAAGTCTTTGAAAGGACGGCTGTCCGCATTCCGGTCGATGTGTATATAGAAATCGGCGTCATCATCCAGAGCATCCACAAGACGACGTAAATGCCGAGCATCTTTATAGGCAGATATGATATAGGCAATGCGGCTCATAGCTTCTTCTTTCTTAAGAGAAACTCAACACTTTCTTTGAAGATGACGGATTGCAACTTCCATAATGTCAACGCATAAAAGCCGGCCACAAGCACAATCTTCATTATCATGCTCAGATAGAGGTTTTCGATGGGAAGAGCGATGTAGTAGGCCATGGCAACTAATATGGCAGACAATATCAGATAAGGAGAGATATCTGTCAGCATATCGCCTAACTTCAATCCGATTTCTTTTCTCACAAACCCGTACCAAACGAACAGCCAGCCGATGTTGATGCCTACGAAAACGCGCAACATCCATTCCGGTCCGTAAGGATACATAGCGCATACGGTCACCAACTGCAATACACTCAGGCAGATGGTGCTCCACATATAAACGGACGAATGTCCACGACTGATAATCAAGTTGGCAAACAGGTTTATAATAGGAATGAATGCGCCCCAGATGCAGAGAATCTGCATGATGTAAACGCTGTCGAGCCATTTCTCGGTAACGGCAATCACAATCAGCTCTCTTGATATCAGGCTTAATCCGAACATGGCGGGAAAGGAGACGAAAGCCGTGAAGCGGAGCAGCTTACGGAACACAGCCAGTTGACGGTGCTTGTCGTCGGTCACGCGGGTGAAGACGGGCTGCGCAATGCCGTTTATCATGCCCGTGATGGTGTTGTGTCCCATCCCGTTCCATTTGTTTGCCTGCGTGAAGTTGCCGACTTCCCGTTCGGAGTAGAACCTGCCCAGCAGGACGGATAACAGGTTGTTGTTGATGATTGTGAAGACGTTCGTTACAATCATCTTGCTGCTGAATCCTATCATCTCCCTGATGGGAGTGAAGTCTAACTGAAGTGTGGGGCGCCAACGGGAGAAGTAGAAGTTGAGCATCGTCACCATCGTTACAAAGGCGATGGATTGCAAGGCGATGCCCCAATAAGCGAATCCGTTGGCGGCCAGTATGATTCCGACGACTCCCGAGGCGCACAGCGCGGAGAGAGAGACAACGGTGGTTTCTTTGATCTTCAGGTTCCTGAAGAGGTAGGCACGCGGCGCAATGCTCAGGCTGGAAATGACAAAACCCAGGAATGAAAGCCGGGAAAGGGGAACCAATTCCGGTGTCTCGTAGAAGTCCGCAATGAGCGGGGCGGCGAAGAAGAGCAGCACATAAAGCGTGATGCCGCACAGGGTGCTGAACCAGAACACGGCGTTATAATCCTTGTGGGAGACCTCCTTCCGGTTGGTCAGCGCCGAGATGAAACCTCCCTCCTGCAAGGCGGCCGCAATGGCGGAGAAAATGGTGAGCATGCCCACCATGCCGTAGTCCGAAACATCCAGCAGACGGGCCAAGACAATCCCGAAGACCAGATTCAGCAACTGTTGCATCCCGTTGCTGAAGCCTCCCCACAACAGTCCTTTGGCTGTCTTCTCTTTGAGTGATGTCTCGTTCATGCCGTTTTTTGAGTTGGAATGTGCCGACGATGAAAATAGCTATAAATAGACACAGAATTCACGAACTCATGGAATGTTTATTAAGTTGGTATAATGCGTATCCGAAAGCTGTTGAGGAAGTGTGTACTGATACTGTTATAAACAATGTGTTTTTAATTACCAATGAGATAAGAAAGCCGATAGACTTTCCATATCCTTAAATTCCATTACTTCAGATTTTTCTTTAAGGC
>CAUUOT010000007.1:0-13132 GCA_963546815.1 uncultured Bacteroides sp. | reverse complement strand
GTGAATGCTGCCGAACAGAATGCTGAGTACACCGCCCAGCACATACATGAACAGTGGGTTTACGCCGAATGCCTCGAAGAACAGGCTCCAACGTCGAGCCCCCTTCACATCTATAATCCAGATGAGCAGTGCAAGCAAGCTCGATGCCAGTCCGCAGGTGGTGAGCACATAGGTGGGCGACCATATCTTCTTGTTGATGGGGCAGCCGTAGCTCAGCAGGAAGCCGGCAAAGGTGAGGATGACGCCCGCCAGGAACAGTGTGATGAGCTGTGCGTTCAAGAAGCTTTCGCGGTCGGCCGATTTGTTCCCGTCGAGCATCAGCCGGCCCACACAGAAGCCCAGCAATACGTGGGCAATGGAGGGAATGGTACTCAATAGGCCTTCCGGGTCGATGCCGTTGTCCTTGTACATGTGTGCGGGGGTCAGGATGGCGCGGTCTACAACGGAAAGGATGTTCGTCTCGTTATAGGCAAAGCCGTTGCCGCACATCAGCAGGACGAAATAGCCCGCCAACAGCAGAACGATGAGGTAGGGGATATGCTTGTGCTTCATGGTCAGTGCAATGAGGGCGGTTGCGCCATAGCAAAGAGCCAGCCGTTGCATCACTCCCAGAATGCGGATGCGGTCGAAAGACCAGATGGAAGCCCACAGGTTTTCGCCGAAACTTAGGTTGTCCGGAGCGGAGGCCCAGTAGTAGCAGAAACGGGAGAACCAGCCGATGGCCATGCCGATGAGGAAGATGAGGACGGTGCGTTTCAGTATCTTTAAAGCGGCGGCGCGGCTGAAAGTGAAATCGTATTTCTTCAAAGAGATATACGTAGAGATGCCCATGATGAACATGAAAAAAGGAAAAACAAGGTCGGTGGGCGTGAGGCCGTTCCACTCCGCATGGCGGAGGGGGGCATAGATGTGCGCCCAGCTTCCGGGATTGTTCACCATAATCATGCCTGCAATGGTGATACCGCGCAGGATGTCGAGCGCGAGGATGCGTTTGTTTATTTTCGGACTGTTCATGAGTTTATGTGTGTTAAGTTTGTTTTCAAGGGTTGGGTACATTCGTCCACCAAATAAACGATGGACACGTAGGGGATGCCGGAGTTGGTTGTCAGCCCTATTTCGCACGTGCGACTGTTGGAGTAGCCTATCCTTACTCCGGCAGCTTCTATCTGTGGACGCAGTTTACGCAGGGCGTATGCGTTCAGCTCGGGATGGGTGAAGCCACGGTCGCCTGCAAAGCCGCAACATCCCACTTCTTCCGGAATCACGACGTTGTTGGAGCAAAGACGGGCAAGGCCGGTCAATGTGTCCGCCAATCCCATTTCGCGCATGGAACAGGTGATGTGGATGGCCACGGGACGGTCGGTAGGCGTAAATTCCAGCTTGTCTCGCAAGAAGGTGTGGATAAATTCTGCCGGTTCGTACAGTTTCATCCGTTTGATGTGTTGGCGCATGCGGTGCAGGCAGGGACTTTGGTCGCAAAGCACCGGATATCGGCCGTGCCGGCTGGCTTCCCACAGGGCGGCTTCGAGTTCTTCCACCTTGCGGTCGGCTATGTCGGGCATGCCCTTGCTTTCCCAGATGGTGCCGCAACACAGTTTGTCCATCCCCTCCGGGAAGATGACCTCGTAGTCCGCTTTCTGCAACAGCGATATCATTTTGTTTACCAGCGCCTGCTCTACGGGCGACTTCTTGGCCAAGCCCATGGTCTGGTTGATGCAGCTGGGGAAGTAAACGACATAAGAACGGGGAGGAGTTACTCCTATCCTGTCATCAGGAGTCTCTTTTCCCTCCTCGCTATGGGGAAGGGGATGCCCGGAGGGGATAGGCCGCAAGGCCTTCGGCATTGCCGGTGTCCATAGCGGTACGCCCAGAGTTTGGTGCATGCCTTTGGTAACGGCGCTCATGGCTTTCGTCCCCAACAGGGAATGGCCGAAATCGGCCAAACGCAAGGTGGAGCGCAGGACGCCTTTGACGCCTGCAAAATGATTGGCGACAAAGTCTCCGGCTTTATATCCGAGGCTGTTCTTGGGCAATGCTTCCTCTCGGATGAGGTGGGTGAGGTCTCCGGTATTGATGCCCATCGGACAGGATGTGGAGCAGAGCCCGTCGCCGGCGCAGGTTTGGTCGCCGAGGTAGCGATATTGCCTTTCAAGTTCTTCGGCTTCTGATAGCTCTCTGTGTTGCTTCAGGCGCGATATCTCGCGTTGCACTACGATGCGTTGGCGCGAGGAGAGGGTGAAGCCGCAGGAAAGGCAGTTCACTTCGCAGAAGCCGCACTCTATGCACTTGTCGGCTGCCAGTGGCGGGCAATCGGGCACGACGGTCGGCCCGTCGGTTGTAACTTGTGACCGGTAGCCGGCGGCCCGTTCCTTCTCGTTGACGGAGAGAAGAGGCAGCGGCTTGAAGTGCTTGATGTGGCACTGAGGGTCGTCGTTGAAGATGACGCCGGGATTCAACAAGCCTTTCGGGTCGAAAATCTCCTTGACGGTCTGCATGGCCCGGAAAGCATCGTCGCCCCATTCGTAGCGGACGAAAGGCGCCATGTTGCGCCCCGTGCCGTGTTCGGCCTTCAAAGAGCCGTCGTACTTGTCTACAACCAGTGTCTTGACGTCATTCATCAGGGCTTCGTAGCGTTTCACTTCGTCGGCAGTGCTGAACGACTGGTTGATGATGAAGTGATAGTTTCCTTCGAGGGCATGGCCGTAGATGCAGGCATCGTCGTAGCCGTGGCGGGCGATGAGCTGTTGCAGTTCGGCGGTGGCTTCGGGCAGGTCTTCGATGTGGAAGGCGACGTCTTCGATGAGGCAGGTTGTGCCCGGCTTGCGTGTTCCTCCCACGGAGGGGAAGATGCCCGAACGGATGGCCCAGTAGGGAGAGTACTCTTCGGGTTTATCGGTAAAGTGTACGGGCATGTAGGTCTTGAACGGGGTCAGGCATGCCTCGATGGCGCAGATGTTCTGCTTCAGTTCCTCCGGGGTGCGGGCTTTGGTTTCCGTCAGTACGGCGGTCAGCCCCATTTCGTCGCCGGGTTCTACGCCCGGAAGGATGGAAGAGGCCACTTCGCCTTTATACCTCAGGAAGACGGGGTCGTTGACGGAAGAGAGGCTTTTGGAGTCCAGCATCTCCGCTCCCTTCACAACGGGTTCGCCGCTTTCGGCCGGTTGTCCGTCTGCTGTGGTTCTCGTAAGTCTTTTCATCGCCACCACGGCACGGCTCGCTTCTTTGATGGTTTTGAAGTAAATCATGGCGCTTGCCTTGCAGGGGTAGTCGTACTCCGTTTTCATCGTCACTTCCGCAAGGAAAGCCAGCGTGCCCTCAGAGCCTACCATGAGGTGGGCGATGATGTCGAACGGGTCGTCGAAGCGGACGAAGGGCAAAAGGTTGAGCCCCATGACGTTCTTGATGGAGTATTTATAGCGGATGCGCTCTACCAGTTTCTCATTGGCGCGGATTTCGTCGCGTAGGTTGCAGATGCGGCGGATGAAGTCGCCGTGAGTTGCTTCGAAGGAGGTGCGGCTGTCGGGGTCGCCGGTGTCCAGCACCGTGCCGTCGGTCAGGATAATACGAGCAGAAATCAGCACCTTGTCGCTGTTGGCGTGGGTGCCACAGTTCATGCCGGAGGCGTTGTTCATGACGATGCCGCCCACCATGGCGCTCTTCACGCTGGCAGGGTCGGGGGCAAACTTGCGTCCGTAGGGAGCCAGCAGTTCGTTTACACGCTGGCCGATGATGCCGGGCTGGAGGGTTATCCGTTCACGGTCGGCAGATATCTTGTATCTCTCCCAGTGTTTGCCCGCCACGATGAGGATGGAGTCGCTGATGGCCTGTCCGGACAAGCTGGTGCCTGCCGCGCGGAAGGTGACGGGCAGGTTGTAGCGGTCGGCCAGCGTCAACAGCAGGGAGACTTCTTCTTCATTCTTAGAGCGAATCACCACTTGGGGTATCAGGCGGTAGAAGCCCGCATCCGTGCCCCATGCCAGACGGCGCAGGGGGTCGGTATAGATTCTGCCTTTCGGGATGAACCGTCCCGCCTCTTGCAGGAATATGTCGTAATTTGTTTTTCCCATCTTCTTTCCTCTTTCGTTATAGGTTCATTATCTGTTATCGCCCTCTATCCCGTACTCCGAAGCGGGGCGAACGCTTCAGACGGCTCCTGTTTCCGGCATTGCGGCGGAGGCGGTTGTGTCGTATAGGCGAGGCCGGTGACGTCGTATATGCGAGACTGATGACGTCGCATATACGAGACCGGTGATGTCGCATATACGAGACCGGTGATGTCGCATATACGAGACTGATGACGTCGTATATACGAGGCTGCCGTCCTCTCCCTAATGTCGTTGCTCATGACATCCTAATGTCGTTGCTTATGACATCCTAATGTCGTTGCCTGTGACTTCCTAATGTCGTTGCTTATGACATCCTAATGTCGTTGCTTATGACATCCCAATGTCGTTGCCAATGACTTCCCAATGTCGCCGCCAATGACTTCCCAATGTCATCACCCACGACTTCCCAACGCCGTTTCGCCCCTCCTGCGGTGATGTCTTGAGCGGCGTATGTCATTTATATAAGTAATACTTCTTCGACAACTTGCGGAATGTTTCGGTGTCCTTGTACCAATAGTCGCGGATGTCTTCCCAACGGTTTCGCTCGGCGAAGCGTTGGCGTATCCGGCGTGAGCCGCTCACCTTGTCGAACATCGAGAAACGCCCCTTGTCGGCATGGTCGAACACGGCACGGTCGGGATAGAGGGCGGCTACCTCCTGCATCACCAAGAACTGAATGTCGCTCAGCGGTGCCCGGCCGAAGTCCATGATGTGCACCTGCACGCCTTGCAGCAACTCGCCTTTGCCCACGCTATAGAACGGTTTCAGGTACATGGGGCGGAAAACAACGCCCGGCACGTTCAGTCCGTTCAGGTTTTTGGCAAGCCGTTCGGCTTCTACCCACGGTGCGGCAAACATCTGGAAGGGGATGGTGTAGCCCACGCCGATGGACATATAGCCCAGTTCGCCCAGGATGCCGCTGACGGGATAGAAGAAGGCGGAATGCGGATGCGGGATGTGCGGAGACGAAGGCACCCATTGCAGCCCGGTCTGCGTGTAGTCCATCTTGCGCTTCCAGCCTTTCATCTTCACCACGCGGAGGTTACATTGTTTCCCGTCCTTCAGCATCCTTTCGCCGTTGAGCATCAGGGCCAATTCGCCGCAAGTGAGGGCGTAAAGGTACGGAATTTTGAACTGGCTGACAAAAGATACGCAGTCGTCTTCCACCAGATTGCCTTCTATCTTCAGTCCGCCCACGGGGTTGGGACGGTCCAGCACGACGAACTCCTTGCCGTTCTCGGCAGCTGCTTCCATAGCCAGCCCCATGGTGCTGATGTAGGTAAACGAGCGGCAACCGATGTCCTGAATGTCATACACCAGCACGTCCACGTCTTTCAGCATCTGCGGCGTGGCTTTGCGTGTCTTTCCGTAGAGTGAATAAACGGGCAGTCCGGTGGAAGCGTCCTTGATGTCCGTCACGTGGTCGCCCGCATGCACATCGCCGCGCACACCGTGTTCGGGCCCGTAGAGGGCTACCAGATTCACGTTCGGCGCTTCGTGCAGAATGTCGATGGTAGACTTCATGCGGTTATCTACTCCCGTAGGATTCGTAATCAGCCCTACGCGTTTGCCTTCCAGACACTTGAATTTTTGTTCTTTCAGCACCTCGATGCCGGTCTTTATTCTGATTTTCTGCGCCTGCGTCGCACTCGTTAAGAAGAGGCAGAGCAGACAGTTGAGGAAGAGTTTCATTTTTTAGTGATTAACGGTTAGTGATTAGCTACTTTCCCTTTCCATAATTCGGATCGATTTTCCGGTCTACCAGATAAGTGACGGCCAGTGTGGCGAGGCAGCAAGCCATTACCATCCAGAAGAAGTTGACATAGCCGATGGCTTCCTGTATATAGCCTGCCACGAATCCCGGCAGCATCATGCTCAGTGCCATGAAGGCGGTGCAGATGGCATAGTGCGACGTCTTGAACTCGCCTTCGGAGAAATACATCATATAAAGCATGTAAGCTGTGAAGCCGAACCCGTAACCGAACTGCTCGATGGATACGGCAATGCTTATCAGCGTGATGCTGGCAGGCTGAACAATGGCTAAATAGACGAAGGTGAGGCAGGGCAGCGTCATGCAGGCGGCCATGAGCCACAACGAACGTTTCAGTCCGCGACGCGAGGCATAGACACCTCCCACGATGCCACCGGCCAGCAGGGCTATCACGCCGATGGTGCCATATACGATGCCCACCATCTCGGTGCTCAGTCCCAGTCCGCCTTTCTCAACAGAGTGCACAAGGAAAGGCTGGCACATCTTGATGAGGAAACCTTCGGGCAGGCGGTAGAGCAGCATGAAGGCTATGGCAAGCAATACGCCGGGCTTCTTGACGAAGGTGATGAACGAGTTGGCCAATTCTCGTCCTTTCGACTGTTGCCGTGCTTGTGCCGAACCGTCCGCTGCGGAGGCCGGAACACGGGGCTTGTCTTCTTTGGAGCGCGGCAGGCGGAAGGTGTGGTAGATGGTAATGAGGCAGAACACCACGGCGGCGCAGCCCATTGTCACTTGCCAAGAGAAAGGGATGTTGCCCGTCTCTTTCTCCAGCATGCCGGCAATGAACACCAACACGCCTTGCCCGAAGACCGAAGCCACCCGATAGAACGTGCTTCGGATGCCGATAAAGGCGGCCTGACTGCTCGGACTGTGTGCCAGCATGTAGAAGCCGTCGGCGGCAATGTCGTGCGTGGCCGAGGCAAAGGCGGCGATGATGAACAATATCAGCGTGAACGAGAACATGCCGATGGGGGTTTGTCCCGAAGCGATGGTCTCTTGCTCCGGATGGGGCAGGCTGACGGTGAGCATCACCATGAGCACCGTCAGCAAGGCCTGCATGGAGAGAATCCACCAGCGTTTGGTCTTCACCACGTCCACGATGGGGCTCCAGATACCTTTCAGGAACCAAGGGAAGTAGAGCAGCGTGGTGAAGAATGCCATATCGCCGTTGGGCACGCCCATCTTGGTGAACATCATCACCGAGATGGTGTTGACAACAAAGTAGGGCACACCTTCTGCAAAGTAGAGTGTGGGCACCCACCACCAAGGACTCTTTTCTTTCATATCATTATTCATGGTCATAAAGTTTTTTGATTTCAGCGTCTATATAATAATGTAACAGGATGGCGTCGTACGTATATCCTTGCTCGCCCATCACGGCGGCGCCTATCTGGCACAGTCCTACACCGTGCCCCCAGCCTGCCCCGATGAGGACGAACCGTCCCGGTATGCCTTCGGGAGAGATATCTTCCTTGTCTACGACGAATGCCGAGCTGTAGAGGTGGGAGTTGGAGAGCGTGCGGCGTATTTCCAGCTCCTTGCCTATGGTGAGCGTCTTCTTTGTTCCCACAATCTTCAGTTTCCAGAGGCGTGCGCTCGTGCCGCGTGCCACGGGAACGAGGTCGATGATTTGTCCGTAGTCGATGCCCGAACGCTTCAGTATGAGGGCCGACAGTTTGTCTTGTGCATAGGTCACCTTCCAGCGATAGAAGTCCGTGGTCTCTTGGTCGTAGTTATTGAGCACTTGCGAGAGTATGCGCTTGTCCGCCGTGTTGCAGAAGGCTTCGGGCGAAGTGCGTATCCACTTCTCTGCTTCGGCTTCTTGCGTAAGGTCGGGTGCGGATAGCTTTTGGCCATTCAGGCTGTAATCCCTTTGTCGGGTAAGATAAGGATGTTTCACGTCTTCCCAGCAATACTGGAACTCCTCGAATACACCTCCACAACATTTGGAGAAGCGTGCATCGCAGATTCTTCCATCGTACATCAGTATTTGTCCGTAGGTGGCCGCAATGGCCTGTTTGACAATCTCGGTAGAAGCGCGCGTAATGCCTTGATAGCGTTGACAGTGGTCGTCGGCGCAGACGTCGAAGCGTGTATGGTCTTCCCGGTCGTACCAGCGTATCAGCTGTTCTTCGGTTTGGGTAAAGGCGGAGTAATCGGTCTTGGTCTCGGCTATTTCCTTGTTCTTCTGTATTTGCGCCAAGAGCCAGCTTCTCGAAATCACTGCGTGTGCCTTGAGCAACTCCAAGGAGGCGGTGGCGCTCATTTCGGACGAGATGACGCTGGTCAGGTAGTCTTCCACCTTCACCACATTGATGCCGGTGAGCTTGCGATCTTCCACGATGATTTTCAAGGCACCGAGGAAACGCTGATTCTCCTTGCGTTCCCAGTGGAAGTTGATGCCGATGGTGACGTTCAGCAGCTCGAATGCGTCTGTCGACTCATTGTTCGGCTCGAACAGCAGCTCGTCATACAGGCGGCCGTTCCAGCGTATTTTGCCTTCATCATAAGTAACTACTTGCTTGCCGCAGACCTCCGTTCCGCCGATGCGGTACGGGCTCAGCAGGTTGAACTCTATTTGCGGCTCGAACAAGATGCCTACGTGTACTTTGGGTTCTTTCATGCTATTATTTTCTTTTGATTTGTTCTTCGAGGCGCTGCCGTATGCGTTGGAAATCATCGGCAGAAAGACAGACTTCGCCTAAGATACGGGCTACGTCTTCGGCGGTAATCTTCAGGAAATCTTTCTCTACGGGGGTGATGAATACCCCTCCCAAGTCTACCGACGCCGGACTGCTCAACAGGTTGGCATCGCCCTCGGCGGTGTAGCAGGCGGGACGATGTCTCTCGCGCGGAAAGACGAAGACCACCCATTTCCCGGCTTCGTACATGGCCAGCACGTTCAGCATGGGTTCGTCTTCGCCGGGTTTTACGTCCAGCGTGTGATAGATGATGTCGAAGAGGGCGGTGGCGTCTGCCGCCGAGGCCGACTCAATGACGAGGGTGGTGCGCGGGGCGTCGTTCAGGTACCACAAGGCAGCCTCTCCGTAATCGGCTATCTTGCCCGCAACCTGTCCGCGCCAATCCTTTTCAATGGGCAGGAACCCTTTGTTGCCGGCCTGAAAATGAGCATGGTCGGGGGCGGAGGCACCGCACTTGGGCCCGTTGTAGAAGATGGTGAAGTCCGACAGGGCTTGTGCCAGCTCTAGCATATCCGCAAAGCGGGGGGCAAGGAGCTGGGGCACGTGCGCCAGTTCCGGTATCGTCAGGTGACGGGGGAAAATGGGGAACGGGTTCACCAATAGCTGGTAGTGCCCTTTGAAAGGGATGCCTTTCTGTTCCGGCGGCAGATGGGCGGGGCACAGGAAGCACTTCCGCTCGCGGATGGACTTGGCGTCCACCTTGGCTCCAGAGGAAACAATGCGGGCGGGATTGAACTGCACTTTATACGGAATGCCGTTTACGTTCAGCTCCTTCACCTGCACACCTGCCAGAGCCGCATAGTTGTTGCGGGCGGTTTCCCAAGAGGTGGTTTGTTCGGTCAGAAGGCGGTGTATCGCTTGATTCATGTTTCTGTTTAACAGGTTGTTATTTAGTGTGTTGGCAGATGCCGGATTTCGGTTTGTCAGACACAAGTGTTTTAGACGACAAACACAAGTGTTTGAGATGACAGACACAAGTGTTTGAGACGAAAGACACAAGTGTCTGACAAATGCCGTTATAACTTGCTCTTGTTCAAGGCAATGCGTGCCTGCAACTCCCACGTGCGGATGCGGTCTTTATAAAGGTTGTGCCCGTTCTGCTTCACGATGTCCAATGAGGCGTCGGAATTATCTTCCCAGCGTCGGCAGAGGTAAACCACGTCGTAGACACGTCCTATCTGATAACGGCGAGAGAAGTTCAGTCCCAGCGCATAGTCTTCGCCATAGCTGGTGTTGGGCACTTTCACCTCGCGCAGCACCGGCGTGTAGAAGGCGCGTGGGGCACCCAGCCCGTTGATGCGCAGGGCGTTGTTGCGGCCATTGTCGGGCGTCCATTCCTTGTGGTCGATAATGCCCGGCGCAATCATGTTCATATGGAAGTCTGTCATCATGTAAGTGCCCACCACCATGGCGCAGTTCTGCTCGTAGAAGGCACGTACCATGATGGCGAGGGTATGCTCGTCTTTGTACACGTCGTCGCTGTCCAGCTGTACGGCGAACTTGCCGCATTTGGCATGGTGCACGCCCATGTTCCAGCAGCCGCCGATGCCGAGGTCGTTGCGCTCGGGGATGATGTGGATGAGGCGTTCGTCGGCTTTGAACTCGTCGATGGCCTCTGTGGTGCCGTCTGTGGAGTGGTTGTCGATGATAATCAGGTTGAATTTGAAGTCCGTCTTCTGGTTCAGTACAGACCGGATGGCGTCGCGGATGGTACGGATACGGTTGCGTACGGGGATGATGACCGATGCTTCGTATTCAAAGCTGTTGTCATTGAAGTTTATCTGCGTGAATGTAGGTTCCAGATAGCCGTCTATTTCCTTCAGATGTTCGGTGCATGCCTGCTCCATTTCTACCTGACGGTCGCGGTTCTTGGGATCTACATAGTCGAAAATCTTTTCACCGCTTTTGCGGGTGTCGTTCTCCACCTCACTGTAGAGATATTCGTTGATGTGCACCAGCTCTGCCTTTTGGCTCAGTTTCAAGCGCAAGTCATAGAGGCCGGCGAAGCGATACTCCGCCTTCATGCGTCCGGCAGCCTCTTTCAGCTTGGCGGTGTTGAACAGTAGCACGGAGCCGAAGTTGAAGTCGTCTCTCAGCGAGCCGAACTGGTAGTCGATGACGGGTGCATTGGCCTGCTTGCCGTTGGTGGTCTGGTAGTGGTCGGCATAGACCATGCCCGCGTCCGTATCTTCGGCAATGCGCATCATGCGCTCTAAGGCGAACATACCCATTTCGAGCGTTGTCTCCTTGGTATAAAGCAGTGTGTACTCGCCCTTCGCGGCATTCGCCACGGCGTGCATGGCCCGGCTACCGAAAGGTTGTTCCACGCAAATGCGATGACAGCCGGGAAGCTCTTTCAATTCGGCGTTGGTGGTCATCAGATAGATGCTCTCTACAAGCCCGGTGGCTTGCAGTCCTTGTATTGTTTTCTCTACTTGTTCTTTTCCTGCGTAAGGGATGAAACAGCTGATTTTCTTCATATTCGTATTGTTTTTAATGCTTTTGGTTTTTTATTTGGGGGTCTCTCGATTTCTTTGGCATGGTGCGATGAGGCGTGTGCTCCCTTACCGTTGTGTCGGAGCAGGTTTCGCCCGCAACAGTCCCACTTCTCCGCTCGTTGCAGTGAACAGCACTTCGCGGCCGTTCAGCGGAACCACGGTGCTGATAAGGGAGTTTCCTATCTTGTGCTTCCACAGTATCTTGCCGCTTCGGGCTTCCAGCGCGAAGACAAGCCCTTCTTTCGTACTGCCGAACACCACTCCTTCTTTTTCTACCTGCATGGAGGGAGCGTGCTCGTAGCCGAAGCCTACATCGGATGCCCAAATCTCTTTCGGGACATCGCCCCGGGTGGCGTAGCAGACAATGCTGTCGTTCATCGTCTTACTGTAGATACGTTCGCCGTCTTCGGAGAGGCCGATGGTTTCGCGTACCATGGATTGGAACGTGCGCCATACGGTATTTCCGGTTTGGATGTCGATGGCTGTCATGGCACGTTGCGGGTCGGTGATGAACACCTTTCCTTGTGCTGCCACCGGCCATACGGCAGCGGGAGAGAAGTGCATGCGGGTCAGTCCTCCCGTCCATCGCCAGCATTCCTTGCCGTCAGCCTTGTTCAGGGCATAGAGTGTATTGTCCCATGCCCCGAAGATAACCTTGTCTTCCGTTACCAGCGGTTTGGTTTCGATGTAACCCTTCACGCCCGTGTAGGCCCAAACCAGCCTGCCCGTGCGGATGTCTATGGCGCGAAAGGTGCCGTCGCTGGCGCCGATGTAGGCCGTGCCTTGATCGATGGTCACTGCCCCGAGTACAGGTTCTGCGGCTTCGGTCGTCCATAGCAGGCTTCCGTCTTTCGTGTTCAGTCCGTAGATGCGGCGGTCTGCCGAGCCGAACACAACGATGCCTTCGCTTGCCGCGGGAGTGCCTACGATGCGTTTGCCTGAGGCAAAGCTCCACAGCTTACGGCCGTTCTTCAGGGCGTAGGCGCTGAGGATGCCCATGTCGTCGCCTACAAAAACTTTGTCTTTTTCTACGCAGGGAGAGCAGTAGATGCCTACTCCTGTCTGCACCATCCATTGCTCCTTCACCTGCGGATAGTCCTTGTTGACGGAGAAGTCGGGGTATTTATCCGCTTTGCCGTTGCGGTTGTAATAAGGCTCGACGAGCGAGAAGGCTGCCCACTCTTTGGCCGGTTCGCCGATACGCTGCGTATATACCTTGATGGAATCTTTACTTACTTCGTAGATGCCATACCCCGGTTTTCCCTCTTTGTCGCGCAGGTTGCTGCGCATCAGTATGCCCGGGATGCCGTCGTAGCGCAAATTTCTGTTCGCATGATAGTGTCCGCCGATGAACAGGCGTATGTTGTAGGGGCGCACGGCATCGGTTACCTCGTACCAGTTGTCCACATCTCCTTCCATCAACGGATAATGGGTGACGAGTATCACGGGTTTGTCTCTGCCCGCCTTATCCATTTCCTCGGTCATCCACCGGATGTCTTGTGGCACTACATGACCATAGGCCATGCGCATCAGTGGGCCCGAGTTGAAGCCGAGGAACAGAATTCCTTTGTGTTCGAATTCAAAACGTTCTCCGCCGAAAATCTCTCCGAAGGCGGTACAACCTGAGTCGCTCCACTTCGTCTCATGATTGCCGAGGATGACGTAGTAGCGGGTTTTCAGCAGGTCGAGGCACGATTTCACTTTCTCCATGGTGGTACGGTCTCCCTCCTCGGTCAGGTCGCCTGTCACCAGTACGAAGTCGATGCTGTCCGTGGCGTTGATTTGTGCGATGGAGCGCAGCAAGTCTTCCGTGGGGTTCGGATTGTTCGGGTTCAGGTGAATATCCGTCAGTTGCGCGAAGCGGAATGTATCCTGTTGTGCCTGCATGCCAAGGGGGATGAGGCAAACCGTCAGGAACAGGGTCAACAGGCTTCGGCGGATAAAGTGTGATTGGTTGAACTTCATAGATAGAGTATGATTGGTGTTACTTATTGTCATTGAAGAAGGTCAATACCGCGTGCATGAATGCTTCTCTTTCCGCCTCGGTACGTATCG
>CAUUOT010000006.1:0-14663 GCA_963546815.1 uncultured Bacteroides sp. | reverse complement strand
AACTGAAACGTTTAGGTAAGGAAGAACCTACACGTGTGCGTTACAGAAAACTTGCGACAGATTGATTTTACCCGCATACTGAAAGCGTATTAGCCCTTTTCGGTGCCCGTTAGCCATTCTTCGGCTTGACGCAGGGTTTCGAGTCTTCCGACATCGAACCAATGGGAGCTTTGCAGGGGATATCCTTGTATGCGCATCTTGCGGCAAACGGAGAGGTAGAAGGGAATGATGGAGAATTTGCCTGTCCACGGGCCGCTGCCCATGAAGCGAAAAAGAGTAGGGGAAATAACGTGTATTCCTCCGAAAGCATATTCTTGAAACATTTCTTTGCGGTAAACAAAACCTTCCGGTTTGACTTCGGATGTAGATTTATTGATCCATCCCTGTAGTTGGTAGTCGTTGTCGAACAGCAGATAGCGGGACGTTTCCCGCTTGCTGACAAGGAGGGTGGCTTCCGCTTTACTTTCGAGGTGATGGCGATAGAGGGCGACAAGATCTGTGTCGGACATTACATCTACATTGTGAATAAGGAAAGGCTCGTTTCCGTCAAGGAACGGGCGTGCCTGGCAGATGCCTCCACCGGTGTCGAGCAACATGTTGCGCTCGTCGCTCAGGTGGATGTTGACCCCGAAGTTGTCGTGTATGCGAAGGAAGTCGATGATTTGCTGTCCGAAGTGGTGAATGTTGACAGTGATGTTGTCGAACCCTGCCTCTTTCAGCTGCATGATGACGCGTTCCAGCATGGTTTTTCCAGCTACGGGGACAAGGGCTTTGGGCAGGCTGTCTGTCAGTGGACGCAGACGTGTGCCCAGTCCGGCGGCAAATATCATGGCTTTCATGGTTCAGTTTCTGGCTTTGAAGGTTTGTTCGATGTTCTGCTCGCGATGTATCAGGTTGACCTGCACGCCGAACTTCTGGTTCAAGTGCTCGGCCATGTGCTGCGCCGAATATACGGAACGGTGCTTTCCGCCGGTACAGCCGAAGCAAACAGACAGGTTGGTGAAGCCTCGCTCCATGTATCGTTTGACAGATGCGTCGACCAAGGCGTAGGCATGTTCCAAAAATGTGATAATCTCTCCGTCCTCTTCAAGGAAGCGGATGACAGGTTCGTCCAGTCCGATGAATGGCTTGTAGCGGTCGTACTTGCCCGGATTGTTCACCGCACGGCAGTCGAACACGAATCCTCCTCCGTTGCCGGTAGGGTCGTCGGGGATGCCTTTTTTATAGGCAAAGCTGGTGACCTTCACTACCAGCCGCCGTTTCTGCAGGTCGTCAGTGAACTGCTTCAGTGCGGTGAGCTCACGCAATACTCGGCAGAGGTAGGGGTATTCGGGGTAGGGCTCTTGCAGCAGTTGGCGCAGGTTCTCAAGGGCGAAGGGTACGCTTTGGATGAAGTGGGGTTTCTTCTCGAAATATCCGCGGAAGCCGTAAGCACCCAATACCTGCATGGTTCGGAAGAGGACGAAGTGGCGAAGCCGGTCGTAGAAGTACGCCTCGTCCACGGGTTGGTATTCGCGCAGGGCGTCAGTATACTCTTTCAGCAGCTCTTTGCGCAGGCTTTCGGGGTAATTGGCCTGCGCTTGCCACAGGAACGAGGCTACGTCGTAATAGAGCGGCCCTCTTCGTCCACCCTGAAAGTCGATGAACCACGGTTCGCCGTCTTTTATCATGACGTTGCGGCTTTGGAAATCGCGATACATGAATGTGTCCGAGCCGCTGCGGAGCAACACGTCCGCCATTTTCTGGAAGTCGTCTTCCAGCCGGTCTTCCTGAAAGTCCATCCCCGTGGCCTTGAGGAAGCAGTATTTGAAGTAGTTCAAATCCCACAGGATAGAGCGGCTGTTGAATTCTGCTTGTGGATAGCAGTAAGCGAAGTCCATACCGTCCGCCCCGGCATACTGTATGGCGGGCAGCAGGCGGATGGTTTTGCGCAGCAGTTGTTTTTCGTCTTCGCCGAAGACACTGGTTTTGCGCCCTTTCTCGATGGCATTGAACAGCAGAGTGTCTCCAAGGTCTTGCTGCAGGTAATACATACCGTCTTCAGAATGGGTGTAAACTTGCGGCACGGGCAAACCTTTCTGCCGGAAGTGCTCGGCCATGTAGAGGAAGGCTCGGTTCTCTTCCATCGATTCACCGCCAACGCCTATCAGTGTGGGGTCTCCGGTGAGGCGGAAGTACCGGCGGTTGGAGCCGGAAGAGGGAAGCTCGTCGATGTGTTCCGGTTCGTGCCCGGTGTAGGTGAGGTATAGCTTTCTCAGTTCTTCGGTTATCATAGCGTTTTAATTTTGTCGGCTAAGATAAGGCTTTTGCGGAAGAAAAGCTTGCCGCGGCTGTATAAAAAGACGATCAGAAGCAGCACGACTCGTGCGAGACGCGCTGCTCCAACTGTCATATACTCTCTGGCTTACCGATGGTCAGTATCATCAAATCGAGGTGGTACTCTTGAGCGGCGGCTTTTTCATTTTCGAGCGGTTCGTCCCAAGCGTGCTTAGCCAAGGTGAATTTGCTGTGATGTACGGTGACGATGCGTTTCGCACCCAAGTCCATAGCTTCCTTACCTAATTGTTGGGGCATTGTGTGGATTTGGTTCCAGCTTTGGTTGTATTGGCCGTTTTCCAAGATGGCGAGGTCTATGCCGGGAAACATTTGTCCTATCTTCCGATAGTGAGGAGCGTATCCGCTGTCTCCTCCGACATAGATTTTTTTGCCTTGCGGCGTTTCTATCAGGAAAGAGCCCCACAACGTATTATTGCCGTTCAAACTTCTGCCGGAAAAGTGGCGCGCCGGGAGACAATGAACGGTGTATCCATCATCGAGGCGAAGGCTCTCGTACCAGTCCATCTCGTTGATTTTTTCGGCTGGATATTTCCAATACTCGAAGTGTTCGCCTACTCCCAGCGGTGTGATGACCTTGTCTACACGGTTGCGTATTGCCGTTACAGTGTTGTAGTCCAAATGGTCGTAGTGGTCGTGCGTAATCACCAGATAGTCTATGGCTGGCATGTCATCGGGTTTGTAGATATCAGCCCCCTTGTATGGCCTCTTGATAAAAGAGAACGGACTGGCCGAGACGAGTGAGGGGTCTATCAAGAAGCGTTTGCCGCCCAGTTGAAGCAGGTATCCCGAATGTCCGAACCAGACAATAAGGTCGCTGTCTTTAGGCAGTTTGTCCAGGTCAGTCTTTACCGACGGAATGGGCTTATCCGGATCAATGTTCTTCGGGCTGTCGAAGAGGAAATTCCAAAGCAAGGCCAGTCTTCCCTCGTCTCCGGTGAGCATGTCGGTAGGCAGTTCGTTGTTGAACTTCTCGTCTTTGTATTGTGGCGATTTCGTTATTCTCTCCAGTCGTGCCCCTCTCGGATTGCGTCCGAACGCAGGCATATTCAGTATGATGGCTGCCGCGATAAGCAGCGTGGCCACAATTCCCAAGGCGATGTATATCATTCTCCTTCTTTTTCTGTTCATACTCTTCTATTTTAAGAATCCGTTTCTCCAGCCCATGAACATTTTCACCGTTTCGGGGTCGTTATGATCGATGAAGATGCTCTTACCCAAGTCGAGCGATTGGATGCGTTCCATCTCCGCCTCGGTCAGGTTGAAGTCGTAGATGTTGAAATTCTGTTCCATGCGATCGCGGTGCGTGGATTTAGGGATAATAATGATGTTGCGCTGGGTAAGGTAGCGGAGGGCGACTTGTGCCACGCTCTTGCTGTGCGCTTTGCCTATTTCCGCCAGCACGGGGTTGGTGAAGAGGCCGTTGCGTCCCTCTGCGAGCGGGCCCCACGACATGGTTTGCGTGCCAAACTCGTCCATGTATTTCTTTGCCTTGATTTGCTGGCAAAATACGTGCGCCTCTACCTGGTTTACGGCCGGTACGATATCCACGTTAGTGGCCAAGTCGATGAATTGGCTGGGCTGGAAGTTGCTTACACCAATGGCGCGCAGCTTTCCCTCGCGGTAGGCTTCCTCCAGCGCACGGTAGGCGCCGTAGTAGTCACAATAGGGTTGATGGAGCAGCATCAAGTCAATGTAGTCGGTTTGCAGGAGGCGTAAACTCTGGTCGATGCTTGCCTTGGCGCGCTCGTATCCATAGTTGCTGATCCATACTTTAGAGACGATAAATACCTCGCTGCGGGCGATGCCACTGTTTTTGACGGCGGCTCCCACGCCCTCTTCGTTGTAATAGGCTTGCGCCGTGTCGATGAGCCGGTAGCCTACGCTCAGCGCGTCGCTCACGCAACGACTGGCTTCCGCCGGTTCTACTTGGTACACTCCGTAGCCCAGTTGGGGCATTTCCACTCCGTTGTTCAATGTTACGTACTTCATACTCTTTTCCTTGTTTTGTTTGATGCTGCAAAGTTACTGCATTCGCGGCGTACTTCCGTTTCACTAAATGCCGTGATGATTTCACATTTTGTGCGAACAGTCCGAATAAAGTACAGCCATAATCATCGTTCCTTTTATAGGTTGATGATCGTTCTTTCAGAGAAACTAAATTATCTACACGGTACCTTTTGAAGTTTGCAAGTAACTTCGACTGAAGTCGTACTATAACTTCGACTGAAGTCGTACTGTAACTTCGACCGAAGTCGTACTGTAACTTCGACTGAAGTCGTACTGTAACTTCGACTGAAGCCGTACTGTAACTTCGACTGAAGTCGTACTGTAACTTCGACTGAAGCCGTACTGTATCTCGATGATTTTTCTCTATATATAAATAAGGTGGGATGTGCGCCCTTGGTGGGGAGGGGGATTATATCTTTCTGTCCTGCCAGTTCCCGCGCTTGAGGTATGCCCGGCTGAAAGTGAGCAGGAGGATGGCATAGACTGCCTCGGAAGTCCAGCAGAGGGCTACGTCGAGCCGCAGATAGAGGATGATGTAGGTGATGTAGCAGACGTAGATGACCAGTGTGCAAAGCTCCAGCGCGAGGGCCGTGCGCGTGTTGCCCGTGCCCGAGACGGCTTGGAAGTAGACGTTGGCGGGCACCAGAAAGAGGTAGGTGGAACACATTACCCACAGGGAGTGGATGGAGGCTTGCTGCAAATCGGGCATGTCGGTGTAGATGCCTAGGATGAGCCGGGGGAAGAGGGTGAAGAGTAGTGCCAGCGGAAGTACGAACAGGTAGGCGATGCGCACGTGCTGGCGGATGGTGGGCATCACGCTGTCGGGGTGGCCCGCGCCAATGAGGTTGCTCACCAGCGAGCCGCAGGTGGCTGCAAAGGCCATGAACACCATGAACAGGATGCCTGAAACGTTGCGCACCAGGTTGGTGACGGCCAGCGGGCGTTCGCCCAGATGCTCTACGTAGAGGAAGAACATGAACCAGGTGGCGAGCGAGAAGAAGTTCTGTATCATGGTCCAGAGCGAGACGTTGAGCATGCGTTTGAGCACCGTGGGGTCGAACTTGGGGATGCGGTCCAGTCCGTACTTGCGGCGGTCGACGCGGCTGCGGGTGTAGAGGATGAAGAACAGGAGCGAGACGCCTTCGGCCAGCGAGGAGCCTATGGCGGCTCCGGCGATGCCGAGGGCGGGCATCCCCAGCTTGCCGAAGATGAGGATGTAGTTGAAGACGACGTTGCTCAGCACCATGACGATGGAGTTCAGCGTGAGCGTCTTGGTCTGTGTGGTGCCCAGAAAGAAGGCGCTGAATATGCCCGCGCTGAACGAGAACAAGGCGCCGAACACTCGCCAATGCAGGTAGCTGGTGGCTGCTTGGTAGATGTGTTCGGACGCTACGATGCGCTTCAGAATGATGGGGGAGAGGCAGTAGGACAGCACGAGCATGACGACGGCCAGTCCTATCTGGAAGTAGATGCCGTGGTAGAAGAGTTTGCCTATCTCCTTGTACTGCCCTTCGCCGTTGCGCCGCGCCATGAGTATTCGCGTTCCGGAACTGAAACCGAACGCTACCATGAAGATGACCATGTAGAACACTCCAGCAATGGCGGATGCTCCTAACTCGACTTCGCCTACACGACCCAGAAAGGCAGTGTCGGTCATACCAATCATCTGCTCCATCAGTAGGCTGATGAGGATGGGATAGGCGATATGCCAGATTTGCTTGTAGGTGTATTGGGCTTGCATCGGGGCAGGCAGCTGTTATTTGTGGTTTTGCCGGTCTTTCATCAGTTGCTCTTGCTGCTTCTGCATAGCTTCCAGACGGGCAGCGAATCCGGTTTTCTTCATCTTCTTCGGGTCTTTCTTGTTGGCTTCCAGTTGGGCGAGCAGGGCTTTCTCGTCGGTCAGCCTGCGCATAACCAAGGTGGTAGCCACACTGATCAGTGTAGAAAGGAAGTAGTAATAGTTCAGTCCCGAGGGATAGTCGTTCAAAATGAACAGGAACATGACGGGCATCAGGTAAGACATCCACTTCATGGCTGCCATCTGTGGATTGGCGCCCGTGTCTTGCTGCTGCATCATGTACTTCGTGTTCAGAATGTTGGTGACGGTCATCAGCAGGCAGAACAAGCTAAGATGGCTCCCCATAAACGGGATGTGGAACGGGAAGTTGATGACGGCGTCGTAGGTGGAGAGGTCGTCCGCCCATAGGAAGCTCTGCTGACGAAGCTCGATGGCGCTCGGCACAAACATGAATAGGGCCATCAGGATGGGGAACTGTATTAGCATGGGCAAGCATCCACCCATGGGACTGACTCCGTACTGGCTGTAAAGCGCCATGACTTCTTGTTGCTTTTTCATGGCGTCTTCCTGCTTAGGGTATTTCTTGTTGATATCGTCTATTTTAGGCTTCAGTACACGCATCTTGGCCGATGAGATGTAGGTCTTCCACGTTGCCGGGAACACCACGATTTTTACAATCAATGTCATAAGCAGCAATACGATGCCCATGCTCAATCCCCAACTCGATAGCCAGTCGAAGATGTTGATGGTGAACCATTTGTTTATCCATCGGATAAGAGGCCATCCCAGATAGACCAGCCGGTTCAGTTCCCACTCTTTGCCAAGCTTTTCGCCCACGGCGCTCAGTGTCTTGTAATGATTGGGACCGAAGTAAAAGTAGAGCTTGGTGGGCTCTTGGCCGCTCGGGTCGAACTTGGTACTCATCTCTGCCGAATAGTCTTTGATGTAGCCGCTGCCTTGCGCATCCATCTTCGATTCCAGCTTGGTCTTTTCAAAGTCGGCATCGGCAAGGAATACAGATGAGAAGAATTGGTTCTTGAAAGCTATCCACTCCAGACGTTCGGGCACTTCCTTGCGGTCGTCCTTATTGGCGGAGAGGTAGTCGGTGTCGTCTCCGCTGATTTTGTAAGTCAGTTCGGACAGGCGGTTTTCGTACGTATATCCTTTCTCTATCTGACGGGCACGTTGCCACCACTCTATGTCTACGAAGTTATTGGTCGTCGCCAGTTTGTCTCCCATATCCACGGCCCGGATGGTGAAGTCCACCAAGTAAGAGCCGTGGCGCATGGCATACGTGAAGTCTATATATCCTGCACTGTCTGCTGCCAGACGCATGGTGACGGTGCTGTCTGTGCGGTTAACTGCCGTGAAGTAATAATCTTTTGTCTGAATGGTTTCTTTCTTGTTGTAGAAGAGAAAGTTCATAGAAGCATCGCTGCCGCTGAACAAAGTGACGGGAGTGGCTTTATCCTGTCCCATATACTTCTTCAACGTGGCCGAGGCGATGCGTCCGCCTTTGGCGTCTATGGCAATCTCCGCAAGGTCGTTGCTGATGATGACTTGCGACTCGATGCCTTGGCGGGACTTGAAGAAAAGGCCGGTGGAGTCGGCATTCGCCGTAGCTTCTTTTTCGTTGGCCAGTGCGGCTTCCGACTTTGCCTTAAGCGCTTCTTGGCGTTGCTGTACTTGGGCGATGGAGTCGTAGTAGCGTTGCTGTGCTTCCAGCTGCTCTTGGCTGGGACGGCTCAGGAAACTGAATCCTACTAATAATATCGCTATTAAAACAAGACCTGTGATGGTATTTCTATCCATATCAATAGTTGCTGTTTGAGTATTTACGGTTTAGTATTGGAGGTTTTGCCGTTTTTTTCGTATTCGATGGCCGCTTTTACAAAAGAGACGAACAGCGGATGCGGTTTCAGTACCGTGCTGCTGTATTCGGGATGGAACTGTGTGCCGACAAACCATCTCAGTTTCGGTATCTCGACGATTTCCACCAAGTCCGATTCGGGGTTGATGCCTGTACATTTCATGCCGGCGGCTTCGTATGCTTCTTTGTAGGTGTTGTTGAACTCGTAACGATGCCGATGACGTTCCTGTATATGTTCGGTGCCGTATGCCTCGTAGGCTTTGCTGCCTTTCTGCAATACACATTCGTAAGCGCCCAGACGCATGGTACCGCCCATATTGGTAATGGACTTCTGCTCCTCCATGATGTCAATCACATTGTGCGGCGTCTTCTCGTCCATCTCACGGCTGTTGGCGTCGGCATAGCCCAGCACGTCTCGTGCAAATTCGATGGCTATGCACTGCATGCCCAGACAGATACCGAAAGTCGGAATGTCGTGCGTACGTGCATATTTGATGGCGATGAACTTGCCGGGTATACCCCGCTCGCCGAATCCCGGGCCGATGAGTATGCCGGACATGCCTTTCAAGGCTTCGGCCACGTTTCCTTCGGTCAGCTTCTCGCTGTTCACGAAGTCTACCGACACCTTGCGATCATTGTAAGTTCCTGCTTGCGACAGGGCTTCGCGGATGGATTTGTAGGCATCTTGCAGGTCGTATTTTCCCACAAGGGCAATATGCAAGGGTGCCGTCTTCTCGGCCTTGTGCCGACGTTCGAGGAAGGTGTGCCACGGCCCCAATGCAGGAAGTTCTCCCACGGGCAGTCCCATTTTTTTCAGGATAGTGACATCCAGTCCTTGCGCCTGCATTAGGATAGGCACTTCGTAGATGGTGGAAGCGTCGATGCTTTGCACCACAGCCTTTTCGTCGACATTGCAGAAGAGGGCAACCTTCTTTCGCAGGCCGGCGTTGAGCTCATGCTCGGTACGCAATACGAGGATATCGGGTTGAATACCGGCACTTTGCAGTTCTTTCACCGAGTGTTGAGTAGGCTTAGTCTTCAGCTCGCCGGCTGCGGCAAGGTAGGGTACATACGTAAGGTGCACGCACAAGGCATCTTTACCCAGTTCCCATTTCAGTTGGCGGATGCTTTCGAGGTAGGGAAGAGACTCGATGTCTCCCACAGTACCGCCTATTTCGGTAATGACGAAATCGAATTTGTATTTGTTGCCCAGTAACTTTACGTTACGCTTGATTTCATCCGTGATGTGCGGAATTACTTGGATGGTTTTCCCCAGATAGTCGCCTCGGCGCTCTTTGTCGATGACACTCTTGTAGATACGTCCGGTAGTGATGTTATTCGCCTTGGTGGTCTGAATGCCCAAGAATCGTTCGTAGTGTCCCAAATCAAGGTCAGCCTCGTGCCCGTCTACGGTGACGTAGCATTCACCATGCTCGTAAGGATTCAGTGTGCCCGGGTCGATGTTGATATACGGGTCGAACTTCTGGATAGTTACCTTGTAACCTCTTGCTTGCAGCAACTTTCCGATGGAAGATGCTATGATGCCTTTGCCTAACGAAGAGGCAACCCCACCGGTGACGAAAATGTACTTTGTTTCTCCCACAACTATATTGTTTTATGTCGTTAAATGCTTCGTTGCCATTCTGAATGCAATCAAATGTTTTTCGATGATATACACAGTAGGAAAGAATCGGCTTGGTTCAAAGTTTCTTCCGACTTTTCTTTTGTGATAGCCTTCGTTTGACTTCAGACAAGGTTCTTTCATTTCATATCCGAAATCGCTCCTTAAAATGCGCAAAATTAAGAAAAAAAGAAGAAGTAGAGAAAGTTTCGGCGAAACAAATCTGAAAAAACGATTTCACCAAGCCCGTGTCGCTTGCTTTTCTTCTGCCTTTCCTATGTTTTATAAACATTTTAGGCTACTTTTTCGCTCAAATTTATAGACTTTAGGACATTATGAAGAGTAGATATCTTGCATTTTGGATGATTGCCGTCCTGTTTTCTTGGCCGGTGATGGCTCAGAATACGTTGGACGTCGCTTCGGAGGACACGAAACGGGAAGCGACAACCCAAGCCGACACGCTGACAGGAAGCATGAAAGAGTATATGATTCTGAAGTTGAGACCGGGAGAGGATGGATTTTACAGACTGGATACCGTATCCATATTATACGAAAAGTATATCGGAGTGCTGAATTATTTGAACGATCCTGCTACCCCGGAACGTTATATAGCTACTAATACGGAGTACTACCGGCTATTCATTCCTCTGACTTTTTATGGTGCCCCCATGAAGCGAATTTCCGAAGTAAACTGGAAGTTCCGGGCATCTGATGCGGTGACAAACAGGATGTTCGATATGTTGCCGTTCGATACGCTGAGTTTTACAACCAAGGAACGCGTTAACAAGCTGATAGATTGTACACTGTTGAATACTTATGTCAATCATCCCGAGTTGGTGATAAATACCGAACGGGAGGTAATGAAAGGGAAAATATTCAAGGATAACATCGAGAAAGAGGCATCTTCAAAACCTTCCGTCCTGAAGCTGTTTGCCCGAGAGGACGTGTTAGGGGTAAAAGAAGAGGCTGATGTGATTATACATAAGCCTAATTGGTGGCTGTTCGGAGGCAACGGTTCGCTGCAATTCACCCAAAATTACATCTCCGAGAACTGGTATAAGGGTGGCGAGAGTACCAATGCGCTGCTTGCCAATCTACAGATTTTTGCCAATTACAACGACCGGGAGGCGATACAGTGGGAGACTCTGTTGGACGCCAAACTGGGGTTCAGTTCGGCACCTTCGGACACTTGTCATAAATACACGGTGAGCACGGATCAAATTCGCCTTTACAGCAAACTGGGCATTCAGGCGGCGCACAATTGGTATTATACGGTTTCTACGGAACTGAAGACTCAGATATACCGAAGCTATAAGAAAAATACCAACGACCTGATAACATCTTTCATGGCCCCGCTCGACTGGACAAGCAGTATCGGTATGGACTATAAGCTGAAGAAAAAGAAGTTCAACCTCTCCGTATTCCTCGGTCCGCTGACTTATATGCTGCGTTATGTGGGAGATAAAGAGGTGAATGAGGTGAGTTTCGGCTTGGACAGAGGCAAACGCATGAAACATAACTTCGGCTCGCAAGTGCAACCCACGTTGTCATGGGTCATTGTTCCGTCCATTGTTCTGCATTCTCGCATGGATTATCAGACCAGCTATGAGTGGACGCGCGTAGAGTGGGAGAATACCGTGAACTTTGTTCTGAACCGTTACCTTTCCACCAGACTGTATGTACACGCGCGCTATGACGACAGCTCAAAGGCAAAGCGGGGAAACAGCTACTTCCAAGTGAAGGAATTGCTCAGCTTCGGAATAAACTACAAGTGGTAGGAACGGAAGCGGACGATTCTTTCTCGAACGCTTTTTGTCTTTTCTTTTTATTCAATACAAGTGAGTGGAAGTGTATAAATTCTTTCCGAAAGGCTTGAAAAGCAAAATTATTTTACCTCTAAAGCGGCCATGTTTTACCTCGAAACATGGCCGCTTTGGCATGAAAACATTGCCGCTTTACCCTTGAAACATTGCTGCTTTTCCTCCTTTTCTTCGTCTCAGAAAGGAAATCTCTCCGTCTGCGATGCTTTTTTTCTCCGCCGCCGCATCTGTGTTAGAAATATTATCCGTAATTTTGGCAAATCGTAAGAAGAAATACACTATGAATCTTTCCGTTATATTTCAATTCTTGAAAGAATTGTCTGCAAACAATAATCGTGAGTGGTTCAATGCCCATCGGGAGCAATACGAAACGGCACGCAACGAGTTCGAAAGCCTGCTTACCGTCATCATCTCACGCATTTCCCTGTTCGATGAGAGTATTCGAGGCATAGAAGCAAAGGACTGTACATACCGTATTTACCGCGATACGCGTTTTTCGACGGACAAAACGCCATATAAAACTCATTTGGGAGGCTATATCAACGCTAAGGGAAAGAAATCCGACCACTGCGGTTACTATGTTCATCTGGAACCCGGAAACTGTCTGTTGGCCGGAGGCAGCTATTGTCCTCCTTCGCCTTTATTGAAAGCATTGAGACAGTCGGTGTATGACAATATCGACGAATTCCGCGGAATAGTGGAAGATCCGGCTTTCAAACAATATTTCCCCGTCATCGGCGATAATTTTCTGAAAACTGCCCCTAAAGGATTTCCCAAAGACTTCCCTTATCTGAAATATATTCAATGCAAGGAATATACGGTCTTGTGCCCGTTGCCGGACAGTTTCTTCCTTGCTTCTGATTTCTTGAATCGTACGGACGAAATCTTCAAACAGTTGAAACGCTTTTTGGACTTCGTAAACTATACGATAGATGATTTTGAATAATCTTTTCTCAAAATACGGCTGACTAAAAAACAATTGGACAGAATCTCTAAAACGTTGCCCTTATGGAGACATTGAATCTGATTAAAAACGACCCTTGGCTCGAACCTTATGCCGATGCCATCAACGGACGCCATCGATATGCCGCCTACAAAGAAGACGAATTGACCGGCAATGGAAAGCAGACATTGTCTGATTTTGCTTCCGGATACCTCTACTTCGGTCTGCACCGTGCCGCTAAAGGGTGGGTATTTCGTGAATGGGCTCCTAATGCTACCGGGATTTTTCTGATAGGGACATTTAATGATTGGAAAGAAGAAAAGGCGTATCGTTTGGAACGCCGGGAGAATGGAATTTGGGAAATTGAACTTCCGGCCGATGCCATGAGGCACGGAGACTTGTACAAACTGAAGATGTATTGGGACGGCGGTTGCGGCGAGCGTATTCCCGCATGGGCCACCCGTGTGGTACAAGACGAACGGACCAAGATATTCTCCGCACAGATATGGGCACCGCAGGAGGCGTATGAGATGAAGCACGGCTCTTTCAAACCCACTGTAAATCCTTTGTTGATATACGAATGCCATATCGGCATGGCTCAGCAGGAAGAAAAGGTGGGTAGCTACCGGGAGTTTCAGGAAAAGATTCTTCCTCGCATAGCCGGGCTGGGATACAACTGCATACAGATAATGGCCGTTCAGGAGCATCCCTACTACGGCAGTTTCGGGTATCATGTTTCCAGTTTCTTCGCCGCTTCTTCCCGCTTCGGCACTCCGGAGGAACTGAAAGAACTGATTGATACGGCTCACGGCATGGGCATTGCCGTTATCATGGACATCGTTCACTCTCACGCTGTGAAGAACGAAGTGGAGGGGTTGGGCAACTTTGCCGGTGACCCTAACCAATATTTCTATCCGGGCGACCGGCATGAACATCCGGCTTGGGATTCGCTTTGCTTCGATTATGGTAAGAACGAAGTGATGCACTTCCTGCTCTCCAACTGCAAATTCTGGCTGGAAGAATATCATTTCGACGGATTTCGATTCGACGGCGTGACGTCCATGCTATATTACAGTCACGGTTTAGGTGAAGCATTTTGCAATTACGGGGATTATTTTAACGGACATCAGGACGATAATGCCATTTGTTATCTGACTCTTGCCAACCGACTCATACACCAAGTCAACCCTCGAGCCATAACAATTGCAGAAGAAGTCTCGGGGATGCCCGGACTGGCGGTTAAATACGAAGATGGAGGTTACGGATTCGATTACCGCATGGCCATGAACATTCCCGATTATTGGATTAAGACCATCAAGGAGCACATAGACGAGGATTGGAAACCGTCAAGCATGTTCTGGGAAGTGACAAACCGCCGAAAAGATGAAAAGACCGTTTCATACGTCGAGAGCCACGACCAGGCATTGGTAGGCGACAAGACTGTCATTTTCCGCCTGATTGATGCCGACATGTACTGGCACATGCAGAAAGGAGATGAAAACTACACGGTGAACCGCGGCATAGCCCTCCATAAAATGATACGTTTGTTGACCGCAACGACTATCAACGGCGGTTATCTGAACTTTATGGGTAACGAGTTCGGTCATCCCGAATGGATAGATTTTCCGCGCGAAGGCAATGGTTGGTCATGTAAATATGCCCGCCGTCAATGGGACTTGGTAGACAACAAGAATCTGGCATACCATTATATGGGCGATTTTGACGCGGCTATGTTGAAAGTAGTGAAGGGGGTGAAGAACTTTCAGTCTACTCCCGTTCAGGAAATATGGCACAATGACGGTGATCAGGTATTGGCCTATATGCGCAAGGATTTGGTCTTTGTGTTCAACTTCAACCCCAAACAGTCTTTTACGGACTATGGCTTTCTTGTTCCGGCCGGAACTTATGAGGTTATCCTGAATACGGACAATCCGGCATTTGGCGGGAATGGCTTTACGGACGATACGGTCAGACACTTCACAATCAGCGATCCGTTGTATAAAAAGGAAAAGAAAGAATGGCTGAAGCTCTACATCCCGGCACGTACGGCTGTTGTGTTGAGGAAAAGCGAATGATGATGATGTAGCGGTTTCTTCCTGATTTGATATAAAAATAGCGGAGGCTGCCTCGGAATAAAATCACGAGGCAGCCTCCGCTATTTCCTTGATAGCCTTCTTTATTTTAATTGAGTGTCGATAAAGTTCAGCATGGTTTTTGCGTTATCCATCATTTTCTTCTGGGCAGGATTGCTTGCCGAGAGCACCGGG
>CAUUOT010000005.1:0-15819 GCA_963546815.1 uncultured Bacteroides sp. | reverse complement strand
GCGGGATGCTAATGGTGCAATTGAATAAGCCCAGATACGTACACATGTGTCCTCCCCGCAAAGCGTTGGTCAGGATGGTGAAAGGCAGTGCCAGCGTGGCAGCCCATGCGCAGCCCACGAGCAAGAAAGAGACGAATAGCAGATACGGGTCATGTATGAAGCGGGTCGAGATGAAGCCGATGCCTCCCAGCACCAGACTGAGGGAATAGACGAACCGGCGGTTCTTGAACATCGGGATGCAGACAGCCCACAGCACCGAGCCGATGGCTTGTACGGCAAACAGCACGCCTACCCAGTTGCCAGCTTCCTGATATTGCAGGCTACGGGTATCGAGTACGGTCTTGCTTACGCCGTTAACGAGGTGTTCCACCGTGGGGGCGTCGAAGACGTTGGCGGCAACGCTGCCGTTGGTGTACGTCCACATGAACATGAAGGCAAACCAGCAGAAGAATTGCACCACACCCACCGTCCAGAACGCTTTCGGGGCTTTGACCAGCAGTTTCAGTATATTGCTTTTCTCGTGTTTCTCTGTCTCGGTGATGCCGTGATAGGCCGCATATTCGGCAGGCGGCATCTCTTTCACCTTGACGGAGGTATAAACGACGCAGAGTATCAGGATGGCTGCCCCGATGTAGAAGGAGTAAATCACGGAGTCGGGCACGACACCTTGCGGAGCGGTATTGCTGATGCCTATCCAAGCGAAGACGAACGGGAACAGAAAGCCCACCAGACTGCCCGCATTGCAGAGGAAGCTTTGAATGGAGTAAGCCAGCCCTTTCTGCTTCTCGTTCACCATATCGCCCACCATCATCTTGAAGGGTTGCATGGCCATATTGATGGAGGTGTCGAGAAACATCAGCGATACCAGTCCGAACGTCATGGCTGTGCTCGCTGCCATGCCGAAGCTGCCGGCATTGGGGAGCAGACACATTACCAATACCGCCATCAGCGAGCCGATGAACAGATAGGGGATGCGCCGCCCGAAGCGTGTCCACGTCTTGTCGCTGGCCACTCCTACGATGGGTTGCACCACAATGCCCGCCAGCGGCGGCAATATCCAGAAATAACTCAGGTCGTGCGGGTCTGCCCCCAGTGTGGAGAAGATGCGGCTGATGTTTGCACTCTGCAGGGCATACGCTATCTGTACGCCGAAAAAACCGAAGCTGATGTTCCACAGCTTCCAGAAACCTAAATCGGGTTTTGTTTTCATGATGCTGATTATCGTATTGGTTCTTGTTTTGTTGTTCCCCGCACCACAAGGTTGGTACGTACTATCTTGTTGCAGCTTTTCTCCGCTTTGCCCTCCAGTTTCTCTATCAGGAGGTCGAAGGCGCTTTTCCCCACTTCTTCGCCGCGTTGCTCAACGGTGGTGAGCTTCGGGTCGGTGTTCTGCGCCACAACGCCGTCGGAGAATCCGCAGATGGACACTTGGTCGGGAACTTTCAGTCCCGCCTGTTTGCAGGCGTACAAGATGCCTGCCGCCGTCTCGTCGTTAATGGCGAAGAAGCCGTCGGGACGGTCGGGGCTGTTCACCAAGTCGGGTGTCAAGGCGATGGCACGTTCGCGTGTGTCGCATAGCATCATCATGCTCTCGTCCACCGGAATTTTGTGCTTCTTCATGGCGTCCAGATAGCCGTTTCGGCGGTTCTTGGTGATTTCCAGATGGGGTGCCGCTCCGAAGAAGAAGATACGCCTGCATCCCGTCCGTATCATATACTCCACGGCTGCGAGTGAGCCGGCGTAGTCGTCCACCACCACCCGTTCCGTCTTCAGCTCCGTGCAGATGCGGTCGTAGAAGACGATGGGGATGTCATTGTTCAGCAATTCTTGGTAATGGTCGTACCGTGCGGTGGCTTTGGCCAGCGAGGCAATGACTCCGCTGACGCGGGCTGCGAAGAAAGCGTGCACAATCTTTACTTCCTGCTCGTAAGACTCGTTGCTCTGCGCCACAATGATGTTATATCCGGCTTTTGCCGCCGCTCTTTCTATCCCGCTCAGTACACAAGAGAAGAAGTGGTGTACCAGTTGCGGAACAATCACCCCAACGGTGTTGTTGCGGCTGGAGCGCAGGTTTACGGCCAGCGCATTGGGCTGGTAATTGTGCTCGCGTGCATAGGCATGAATCAAGTCGCGTGTCTCCCGGCTGATGTCGGGATTGTCTTTCAACGCACGCGATACGGTCGAAGGCGAAACGTTCAATGCCCGGGCAATATCCTTAATGGTGATTTGCGGTTTATTCATGAGTACGATTTTCCAACAAAGATAATGAAAGATGGATACGCCGCAAGCAATTTGCGATAATCTTTTATATCCGGCCCGCAACGGACATACCTCTTTCTTGTCTTGAAAAAAGGTTGTTCAGACCTGAATTCGATATTCGGAAGAAGACAAACAATATAGGTTGAGCTGCACAAGATGCCATCTTATGCAGCACAAGATGCCATCTTGTACGACATAAGATGCCATCTTGTGCAGTAAAGGCATGTCTCTTATATCCAGCAATGAAGACTTTTTCATTCCTTACGCAATATAGGTTGAGGAGAAAGAGGCTACGAGCCGTCCGCTTCCATCCTTTTTACCAAGCTTGCCCGAGGTATATGCTGTGCCCCGAGGTGCAAACGATTGCACGGCCCGACTCTCATATTTAGCACTTTCCACGTTCCTTGCTATACGGATAACGGATATTTTTGTTTCATCATTCCTCAGATGCTTGACAAACATCTTGATTGATACTATGAAGAAAGAAATTTATTTCTATTATATAGCTAATTATATTGTTAACTTTAATTTGTTAGATGCATGAAGCAAGTCAATCTTAGAATCTGTCGAACGATTCTTTCCCTACTCTTAGGGTTATTCTTGTCTGTAAGCACTTATGCACAGATTATTACCGTAACGGGAACTGTGAGAGATACCTCGGGTGAACCTGTGATTGGTGCGAATGTATTGGTAAAAGGCACTGCCACGGGTATCATCACCGATTTGGATGGAAGGTTCCAGTTGCAGGCTCCTCAAGGCGCTACGCTCGTAGTCTCTTTTGTCGGCTATCAGTCGATGGAAGTGAAAGCTGCTCCACAAGTAGATATCGTATTGAAAGAAGATGCCCAGCTGCTGGGCGATGTAGTGGTCATCGGTTATGCCACAGGCAGCCAGAGAACAGTCTCGGGTGCCGTACAGAAAATAGGCCGCCAAGAGATGAACGCCGGTGTGGTGGTCAATCCGCTGGCTGCCATCAAGGGTAAGATTGCCGGAGTGAACATCCAGAAGACGGGCGGTGACCCCACTGCCGGACCGGCTATCCGTGTGCGCGGAACCACCTCTTTGACGGGCGGTAACGACCCACTGGTCATCATCGACGGTGTGTTCGGCGACCTGAACATGCTCAATGCCATCTCGCCCGCCGATATAGAGAGTTTCACCGTACTGAAAGATGCCTCCGAGACGGCGCAATACGGTTCGCGCGGTGCATCCGGTGTCATCGTGGTGACCACCATTAAAGGTAAGAACGGCGTGAAAAGCATGAGCTACGACGGAAGCTTTGGTATAGAGACCGTCTATAAGAACTTGAACATGTTGAGCGCAAGCGATTATAGAAGCGTGGCCAAGAAGATGGGCGTAGACATCCTTGACAAAGGCCACGACACCGACTTCATCAAAGAGATGCAACGCACGGGTTATACGCAGAACCACCGTTTGTCCTTCTCCAACGGCAACGACGACTCAAACTACCGTGCCTCTATCGGCGTCATCGACCAGAAAGGTATTATAAAGAACAACTCCATGCGTAACTATACCGCCAAGCTGGATGCCATGCAGAGCATGTTCGGCAACAAGCTGAAGCTGGAGTTCGGGATGTTCGGCTCGTTGAAAGAAAGCAGGTATGTCAACGACCATCAGAAGACGTTCTATTCGGCGGCTTCGTACAACCCTACCTTCCCTAACTTCAAGAATCCGGATACGGGGATGTGGGACGAAAACGCCAACGCCAACGAGGTGCAGAACCCGTTGGGACGTCTGGACATAGACGACCGCGAGGCCAACGCTTTCGTCAACACCAACGCCCGCATCACGTGGAGCATTACCGACGACTTGAAGTTGAGCGCATTCGGCTCATACACCTATAATGTAAAGGAGAACAAGAAGTACATTCCTTTGTCCATCAAGGCCGGGTCGACCAACCGTGGCGAAGCCAGCCGCAACGACAACAAGTCACAGTCCATGCTGGGCAATATGATGCTGACTTACAAGAAGGCATTCGGAATGCACTATATCAATGCCTTGGCGCTGGCCGAAGTGCAGAGGGTGACCAACACCGGATTCGGCGCCACCGTGCACGGATTCAGTACGGACGCTTTCTTGTACGACAACCTCAAGGCCGGTGCCGTGCTGAAGTGGGGAGACAATACCTCTTATTATAATGCCCCGAGTCTGGCGTCTTTCATGGCACGTGTCAACTACTCGTATGCCGACAAGTACATCGTGACGGTCAATGCCCGTACCGACGGCTCTTCTAAAGTAGGAGCCAACAACAAATGGGCGTTCTTCCCCTCCGCATCATTGGCGTGGGTACTGTCGGAAGAAGGCTTTATGAAAGATATCGACTTCATCAGCAACCTGAAGCTCAGAGCCGGCTACGGACTTGCCGGTAATCAGGACGCCATCGACTCTTACATGTCTCTTCCGCTGATGAGCCCCAACGGTACTACCACCATCAACGGAGTGCCCGTAGTAACGATGGGTGTGGACCGTAACTACAATCCCGACTTGAAGTGGGAAGTGAAGAAGACGTTCGATGTGGGCTTTGACTTGGGCATGTTCGATGACCGCCTGACGGTAGGCTTCGATTATTATAACTCCAAGACGACGGACCTTCTCTACAAGTACGACGTAAAGGTTCCTCCCTTTACCCATCCTACGTTGCTTGCCAATCTGGGCGCGATGCGCAATACCGGTATCGAACTCTCATTGGGCGGCACGCCTCTCAAGACCAAGGATATGGAGTTGACCATCAATGCCAATGCGGCCTTCCAGCAGAATAAGCTTCTCTCGCTGAACGGTACGTACATGGGCGAACCGATGACCGCCAAGCAGTACATGAATCTGGGAGGTATGAACGGCGCAGGATTTATCGGTGGCTATAACCAGATTATCTATCAGATGGTGGGACAGCCCGTAGGCGTGTTCTATCTGCCCAAGTGCGACGGACTGGTCGATAACGGCTTCGGCGACTATACCTATCATATCCAAGACATCGACGGAGTGAAGGGTGTGGACTTGGCCGACGGGAAAGACCGCTATGTGGCAGGGCAGGCCATGCCGAAGGCTCTGTTGGGCGCCAACGTCAACTTCCGCTACAAACAATTCGACGTACAGGTACAGATGAACGGCGCCTTCGGACATAAAATCTACAACGGCACTTCGCTGACGTACATGAACATGAGTCAGTTCCCCACCTATAACGTAATGGCCGATGCTCCGAAGAAGAACATCAAGGACCAGACGGTGACCGACTATTGGCTGGAGAAAGGCGACTACCTGCACTTCGACTACGTGACGCTGGGCTGGAACCTGAACACGAAGAACATGAAGGCCATCAAGAACCTGCGCGTCACGTTCTCTGTCAACAACTTGGCCACCATTACCGGATATTCCGGCCTCTCTCCGCTGATTAACAGCACTACCGTAGGAGGCGACTTGGGCGTGGACGATAAGCGTTTCTATCCCTTGTCTCGCACGTATTCTTTAGGACTCAGTGTTAACTTCTAATTAGAGTATATTATGAAAAAAAGAACATTATACAGCTTGTTGATTGCAACAGCAGCATTCGGCATGACCTCCTGCGATGCTTTTCTGGAGGAAAACCCGAAAGATCAGATTACAGAAGAACAGGCCTATCAGAACTCTACGCTACTATATCTCAATACAGTGGCTTCGCTTTACACACAGGTAGGCGCTAACGGCGGAGGCAGTGGCCTGCAGGGAACCGACCGCGGCTTGTACGACCTGAACACGTTCTCTACCGACGAGGCGATGTTACCTACTCGCGGAGGAGACTGGAACGACGGCGGTTTGTGGCGTAACCTCTTTGCCCACAAGTGGGGAACGAAGAACGATTTGGTGAAGGGTACGTGGGATTATCTCTATCGAGTGATTGCCCAAGCCAATAAGTCGCTGGACAAGCTGAACGAAATATTGAAGAATGACCCCCAGAACGCCAGCGTGCCCAAATACATCTCCGAAGTGCGCGCGTTCCGGGCATTGTATTACTATTATCTGCTGGATATGTTTGCACGCGTGCCTCTGGTGACGTCATCGACCACGGCTATGGCGGATGTGGAGCAGTCCGAACGCTCTGTCGTATTCAAGTTCGTGAAGGAGGAACTGGAGGCTTCTGTCGATAATCTGAGCGACGCTCACAGCAATCTGACGGGCGAATACTACGGAAGAATTACCAAGCCCGTAGCCTATTTCCTGCTGGCCAAGCTTGCCCTGAATGCCGAGGTATATATGGATGACAACTGGACGGATGCCAATAAGCTCGACGGAAAGAACCTCAAGTTTACGGTGGATGGCGCCGAGAAGAATGCATGGGAAGCCACCATTGCTTATTGCGACAAGGTTGCGGCGCTGGGTTACAGGCTTGAAACGAAGTTCGAAGCCAACTTCTCCACCAAGAACGAGTCTTCCGCCGAGAATATCTTCACCATCCCGATGGACCCTAATCTGTACAAGAACGAGTTCTATTACTTGATACGTTCTCGCCACTATAACCATGCCAAGGCTTACGGCCAAAGCGGATGGAACGGAGCGTCAGCCACCAAGGAGGCGCTGGATGCCTTCGGGTATGGCACTGCCGGTGTGGACCCTCGTTTCGAACTGACATATTACGCCGGGAAGGTGGAAGGACCAGCCGGCATCATTAAGCTGGACGACGGGACGGATCTGGAGTATCTACCTGCCGAAATCGCTTTGAACCTTTCGGGCAGCGCAGCCGAGAAGACAGCCGGCGCCCGCATGAAGAAGTACGAGTTGGATGCCGCAGCCACCAACGACGGCAAGCTGCAGACGAACGACATCGTCCTCTTCCGTTATGCCGACGTGCTGCTGATGAAGAGCGAGGCGAAAGTGAGAAACGGACAGAACGGCGACACCGAACTGAAAGAAGTACGCGCACGGGCAGGCGCATCGCTCGACATGAAGGCCACACTCGAAACACTCTTAGCGGAACGCTTGAGGGAGTTTGCATGGGAAGGACTTCGCCGCCAAGACTTGGTGAGGTTCGGCAAGTTTACCCGCGCCTATACAGACCGACCGCAGGTGGAAAACGAGGCCAGTGGCTATACCACCGTATTCCCCATCCACGAGGACGTGTTGAGCCTGAACGTGAAACTGAAACAGAATTACGGCTATTGATGTTTAATACTAATACTTTGAGATAAGATGAAAAAAGCATTTCAATATATAGCCACCTTTCTGCTGTGTATGCTGGTGGCTACGGGTTGCGAAGAAGGCAACGATAACTGGAGAATCATTACTGCCGTCCAGACGGGAACATACATCATAGGCGATGCGACCATTTACAGCGCGCCCGCGACGTCGGCACAGCTTACCACCCCGGCGTTCGACCCACAAGAGACGACGGCGGACGTTGTAGGCATCTATACGTGGTTGAAGAAAACCGGTAGCTTCCAAATACTCGACGTGGATGCCAAAGGCAAGCAACAAAAGTACGGAGCCGGAAGCGCCCTTTCTTCCGCGCCATTCATGACACTGTCAGCGGTTGCAGACGGCAAGGGTTTCAGCGTGACCGACGAAGGCCTTTATTACATTGCCTTCAACAGGACGGACAAGCAGGTGAACATTATACCGGCAGACTTCGGCATCATAGGCGACGCCACTCCGAAACAATGGAGCGACGAGACCGCTATGAACGGAAAGTTAGACGAGGAGCACGCTGCTGTAGAGTATGTGATAAAAGACGTGACGCTGGAAAAGAAAGAACTCAAGTTCCGCTACCTGCATAGCTGGGGAGTAGAAATTCCCTATCAGGAGGGGAAGGTCAAGATACACTCCAATATGGGGGGAACGAATAAGGGTGGACTATCCGAGGCATATAGCGAGTGCAAGGACGGTGGCGAGAACTTTAGCCTGAGCAAGGCAGGAGTTTATGACGTCACCTTGAAACTGGATTTGCGCAAGGGCGTCTTTTCCGCAAAGGGAGTATGTACAGCCGAAGACACTTCCAGCGCCACACTGCCGGAGAAGATGTTCATCATCGGCGATGCATGGGACTGGAAATGGGACAATGCCCCCGAGATGATACCCGTGCACAGCCACGACGGCATGTTCTGGGGAATCTACTACATAGAGGCGAACAAGGGAGTGAAGTTCAACCACGAGATGAGCTGGTCTACCGGAGACAACTTCGGCGTAGAAGGCAAGGAGCCGAAGGGCTACGGAGAGTATGCCGCAGGCGGCGAAAACTTGGTGGCCAACAAGAGCGGCTTCTACCAGATCGTAGTCTCCTGCACCCTTTCCGCAGATAAAAAGGCGGTGAACAAGAAAGTCATCCTTTCCCAGCCGATACCTTACCTGATAGGCGAAGCCGCTGCCGGAGGTTGGGCGGTGCAGCTGGCGGACGCCGATAAGTTCACGCTGAACGCCGACGGCGAGTACGTATCGCCCCCATGCAAGGCGGGCAACCTGCGCATGTGCGTCAAGCTGACCGACTGCGACTGGTGGCAGACAGAGTTCAACGTATTTGACGGCAAAATCCAGTACCGAGGCAAGGGCGGAGACCAAGCCGCTGTGCCCGTAACCGCCGGACAGGTGGTGAAGCTCAACTTCAAGAGCAACACGGCAAGCATCCGATAAACCGAAGGGACGGGAGCTTGCTCCCGGGTCACTGACTGAATAAGGGGCGGGGCTGTATGCGCAATCGGCATACAGCCCCGCCTTTCTTCGAGTGCCCGGTTACAGGTTTCAATCCGTATAAAACAAACTTCCCCGCCGTATAAATTTGTACTATAACTTCGACCGAAGCCGTACTGTAACTTCGGCTAAAGTCGTACTATAACTTCGACCGACGTCATACTGTAACTTCGACTGAAGTCGTACTGTAACTTCGGCTGAAGTCGTACTGTAACTTCGACTGAAGTCGTACTGTAACTTCGACCGAAGTCGTACTGTAACTTCGGCTGAAGCCGTACTATAACTTCGACTGAAGCCCATCAGTAACTAAAACTTGTCTCTACCTTATGTAAAAGGCAAAGAGATTAGAATATACGTTCGCAGGCTTAGAACATAGAATACTTCCTGTAGACGATAAGTTTTCCTGCGGGAGCCCCCTCATTTTTGGAGGGCATCTCACTGATATGCTTTTCTTATGTCGAACTCAGGTTATATATGATATATATTGAAGGAAGACGCAAACGTTTCCGCATGCACCGCCGCAGATTTCCCTTGAGACGCTCCGTAGCCGCCCCTTGTCTTTCTATCTTTGAGGAGAAGAAAAACCTTTTTATAGAACTCTAATGACATGAAAGCTTTGCAGACGTATCTTTACCGACTCTTTCTCTCCCTCCTTTTTTGTGCCGCCTTGAGCGCGTGCAGCCAAGATAAGCGAGGCGACGAACCCGCTGAAGATTGGACGGAAGTAGCCGCTGCCCCGGACCGTTGGGACAACCTGCGGCGAGCCAACATCTCTTACCAACTGCTGGTGTATGCATTCGCCGACAGTGACGGCGACAAGTACGGCGACCTTAACGGACTGATTTCCAAACTTGACTACATCCGCTCACTGGGAGTGAACGCCGTTTGGCTCTCGCCCATACATCCCTCGCCCTCCTACCACGGATATGACGTGACTGATTACGCGAAGATTAACCCGAAGCTGGGTACGGAGGCTGACTTCGACAGGCTGGTGGCGGAGGCGCACAACCGGGGAATAAAGGTTTACCTGGACTATGTGCTGAACCACACCAGCACTGAGCACCCTTGGTTCCGAGCGGCGAGGGCTTCCGTGGACAACCCTTATCGCAATTATTACACCTTCTCGAAAGACCCCCAAGCGGACGTCCGGGCGGGCAAGATTGACATGATTGCAAGCGAGGGGGCAAGCGGTTACAATGCCGGAGAGTGGTTTTCTACAGTCGCATCGGACGATAAGGTCAAGGGCTGCTATAAGTTCACCCTCGATTGGTCGGACGCCTTGCGCCCCAAGCTGACGGTGACCAAAGCCCAGACACCCGATAAGGATAACCCCGACACAGGCACGGAAGGGGCTAAGTACCTTTACTTCGGGCAGCCCTCCGTGACCAAGAAGTTCTACGATAAGGGGAACGGCCTCTACGAACTGACGGTGGACTTCGCCTCGCCCTGGGGCTTTCTTATTCGCACGCATGCCACGGACTGGGGCAAGCATAAGTACGGCGCCCCGTCGAAAGGGGCAAAACTGAAGTTCGGCGAGGTGTTTCCGCTCAAGCAAGAGGGGGAGGATATTCTGTTCGAGGCCATGGATGTGTGGTATTACCACTCTCATTTCCAAACCGCATCCTTTGCCGACCTTAATTACGGAAAGGTGAATGAACTGAAGCGTTCGCCGGCATTCAACGAGGTAGTTGCTGCCGCCAAAGGTTGGATAGACCGTGGTGTGGATGGCTTCCGGCTGGACGCCGTGAAGCACATCTACCACAATGCGGGAGGAACGGAGAACCCCATCTTTCTGCAGACCTTCTACAAGGAATTGAACGACTACTACAAACAGTCGGGCAAGACGGGAGACCTCTACATGGTGGGCGAGGTACTCTCCGGTGCGGCCGAGGTGGCTCCATACTATCAAGGGCTGCCCGCCCTCTTCGAGTTCGACTTCTGGAACAGGTTGGAGTGGGCCATCAACCAAGGCACGGGCTGTTACTTCGTCAAGGATATCAGGAGCTATCAGCGCCTCTATGCGACTTATCGACCCGATTTTATAGAGGCCACGAAGCTTTCCAATCACGACGAAGACCGCACGGCGTCAAGACTCGGCAGGTCTGTCGCTAAGGAGAAACTCGCCGCGGCCGTGCTCCTCACCGCTCCCGGGGAACCGTACATCTACTACGGCGAAGAGGTGGGGCTTTATGGCACGAAGCGCAGCGGAGATGAATACGTGCGTGGTCCCATGCCGTGGGGAGATAATACGGTGACTGCTTATACGGACAAGATAGACCGGGGCGTCATGACTGCGGTCAAGTCCGTTACAGAGCAGCAGGCGGACCCGCACTCATTGCTCAGCCATTACGTGCGCTTCGCGGAGGTACGCAACACCTATCCCGCATTGGCGCAAGGCACCATGTCCGAACATCCCGTGTACAACGAGACGAACACCGATGCCGGCAAGAGCATCGCCGCTTGGTACATGACCAAAGGAGACGAGAAGATGCTGGTAGTGCACCACTTCGGAGCCCAACCCATGGAAATTGTGTTGACCGACCCTATAGAGAAAGCCGTCGCTGTGAATGGCGACATACGTCAGAAGGATAGAAGCGAGGGGATGTCCTTCCGGATGGGAGCATATAGTTCGGTAGTGTTTAAGCTGAAGCGATAACCCTGGTCGAGGCTATTCGTAAATCTTGGTAAGCAATCCGTTCAGCCACTTCCAGCGGAAGCGGAACCACCTTCGTGTACTGCTCTGTTTACCTCCGAAGCGCAGGACGAACTCGCGGTAGCCGTGCCGGCGAAACGGAAGTCCGACGTCCATGAACTCCAAGTGGCGGTATCCTCGGCGTTTGGCGTCGTCCAACGCCATCCACACCGCCAGTACGCCCGGGTATTGCAGGGCGTAGGTTTTTCGCATTCCGCCGGAAAACCATAGGTACGCATTCTCATCGGAGTAGACGCAGACGCTTCCCCCGATAATCTTGTTCCTGTAGGTGACGATGAATATTTTCATGTGCTTGGCGTCCAGTCTCTCCGCAAGGCGGTCGAAGAAACGCATTCCCGGGAAGTGCCGGCGCACCTTCGACGAGTAGACGCGGTGCAACATGCCGGCCAAGTGGTGTACCTCGTCCGGAGTACGTGCCTCGCTCACCTGCGCTCCGTTCCTGAGTCCTTTCCTGATTTGTCGGATGCGTGAGGGGCTGAAGCGGTCTTCCGCTTTCTCTACGCTGTGCAGCGAATTACGTACCCGTAGCCAGTTGACGGCGAAGTAGCGGTTATCCCGAAACGCCTTATATCCGAACATGGCTTGTTCCAAGTTGCGGAACTTGATGAAGAACGCGCTGCGAAGGGCCTCCTCCGTCAGCCGTTGCAGCATCTCGCCGAAGAGGACTTCCTTGTCCATAGAGGGGTCGAAGTATTCGCCCGTTCCGAACACTTCGCATCGCCTGACGATGGCCGGCGGGAACCACTGCACCTTCTTGCGCATCACCGCCAGCAGCTTGGCCACAGGACGCCCGTCCTCGGTAGCCACGATACGCAGGGGTTCGTACCCCGGCGTGTCTTCGTAGATTCGAAACAGCTCCGTGGAGTGGAAGGTGTTGGTGCCCGGCAGTGCGGGCACTGCGCTTCCGCGATGATATGTGGTGAGTCTCAAGGGCATGATACGATGCAAATATAGCACTATAATCTTCTTTCGCGTCCCTTCGATTTATATTATTCTTCTTTCAGCGGGGGGAACAAATTCTCGCTGTTGCCCTGCGTCCTGCGTCCCGGCGTTTGTCACTCTCTATCTGAATCGTATGAGATAACCCCGATTGTCATCTTCGGTCCATGTTCGGTCCAACTTCGTATTTATCTTCCCTCTATAGACACCGAAGAAAATACGAAGATGAACCGAACATGTACCCTTTCTGGAGAAGTCCACAAGAGTACCATAATGCGAGCGCTTGTCCCGAACTTGCGATGATGTTGAAGAGAATATAAATAAAGGTTAAACGGCGACTGTCGTTGCAGTATTCCGAGCGTCCCTTTATTTACTCTTAAAAACACTGAAAAAGAGGCGAGGTGCATTGCCGCCCGGTTCTTTATAGTTACTTTTGCCAACCCTAATATGTATAATAAAATGAGACAATTAAGAATCTTAACAATGGCTGCCTTTGCCTTGGTGGCAGGCATCTCATTGACTTCGTGCCTGAAGTCGGAAAACAATAACACGCGTACCGGTGGCGGAATTGTGATAGTGAACAACCTCTACGGCAGCGCGGTGTTTACCACCCTTGACGGTAAGACCATCACCCCCTCGGCGGCTTCGTTAGCCGCGGCCGTCGCTAAGGGATTCGACGTCTCCAAGTACGATGGTCAGATAGCTCAACTGATGTACACGTGGGACTCTTCGCTCTTGCAAATCAACGAGGCTACCCGGGAGGTAAAAGGTGTCACCCTCCAGCAGTTCTATCCCATGAACAGCAGGGTAGAAGTGGTTACAAAGGAGGGGGCTTCCAACGACTCTATCAGCGACATGCCCATTCTCTCCCTTCGGAAGGAAGCGTCCGGTACGACGTACGAGCCCTACTTTTGGGGCAAGACGTTGATACTCCCCTTAGAATATTACATCAGTAACCATTTCCATAGCTTCACGTTGGAGTACCACTCGGACAAACAGCCCACTGACGGTACGCTGGCGCTGGTGCTGGAGCATAGCAAGGGCAAAGACCAGACCGGCGGTTCGAACACCTCATGGAACCTTGCAAACTACGGCTCACTGTATGTCTACTTCAGAGCTTTTGATTTGACGGAGATTATCTCTGTGCTTAGGGGTGGGGCTTTACCGACGAAGGTTGCCATTGAGTACAGGGAAGGGCCCGGATCCGACTTGAAGAATGCGGAGACAAAGACCTATACGTTTGATTACAAAGACGCCTCGAAGAAGTAAGTATTGATATTGAACTATAAAGAACTGTTTCATAGAGCCCTGCTACTGATTTCCTCTCCGGCCCGTGCCTGGGAGGAAATTAGTTTAGAGGATAGGCAAAAGGTGTTTACGGCCTTTGTCTATCCTATGATTGGTTTATGCGGATTGTCCGTATTCATCGGCTCGTTGATGACGACAGGATGGGGCGGTCCGCAGAGTTTCCAGTACGCCATGACGAGATGCTGCGCGGTGGCGGTGTCACTGTTCGGAGGTTATTTTCTGGCGGCCTACCTAATCAATGGCTTGAGAGTACGCGTGTTTGGGCAGGGGAACGACGTTCCGTTGGCACAACAGTTTGCGGGTTATGCGCTGGTGGTGGTTCTCGTGCTGAAGATGATCATCGGCTTGTTGCCGGGTTTCTACGTCATCGCTTTGCTGCTTCAGTTCTACACGGTCTATGTGGTGTGGGAAGGGAGCCTCTCGCTGATGCGCATCCCGGAGAAAGGCCGTTTGCATTTCACACTGCTTTCCGCCGTATTTCTCATGGGCTGTCCCCCGGTGATAGAATGGATATTTAACAAACTGACGATAGCGCTGAACTGAACATGAAACAACCTCCTGTTAATATAAAGAATAAGCGTGCCGCCTTCGACTATGAGCTGGTGGATACTTATACGGCTGGCATCGTACTTACGGGTACTGAGATAAAATCCGTCAGGCTGGGCAAGGCAAGTCTGGTCGACACGTTCTGTTACTTTGCCAACGGCGAGCTGTGGTTGAAGAATATGCACATAGCCGAATATTTCTATGGCTCGTACAACAACCACTCTGCGCGCAGGGAGCGCAAACTTCTGCTGAACAGAAAGGAGTTGGATAAGTTGATACGAGACACCAAACTCCCTGGATTTACCATCATTCCCGTACGTCTGTTCATCAACGAGAAGGGGTTGGCTAAAGTTGTCGTAGCCCTTGCCAAAGGCAAAAAGGAATATGACAAGCGCGAATCTCTCAAAGAGAAAGAGGACAAACGCGATATGGCCCGTATGTTCAAACGATGACCCCAAGAGCTACCAAGCAACCGATATAAGTTTCCATAGTTACATTCTACAAGCCATTATGAAACAACTCAACGAGCTGGTGCGTGAGCGAATCCTTATACTGGATGGCGCCATGGGCACCATGATACAGCAGTATGACTTGACGGAGGAGGACTTCCGGGGCGAGCGCTTCGCTCATATTTCCGGACAGATGAAGGGTAACAATGATTTGCTCTGCCTGACGCGTCCCGACGTGATACAGGACATTCACCGCAAATACCTGGAAGCCGGCGCGGACATTATTGAGACCAACACGTTCAACTCTACACGCGTCAGCATGGCCGATTATCACGTGCAGGACTATGTGCGCGAAATCAACCTTGCCGCCGTAAAGCTGGCTCGTGAAGTGGCTGACGAATATACCCGCCTCAACCCCGACAAACCTCGCCTTGTGGCGGGTTCTGTAGGTCCTACGAATAAAACGTGTTCCATGAGTCCGGACGTCAACAACCCGGCTTTCCGTGCTTTGACCTTCGACCGGCTGGCTGCCGACTACCAAGAACAGATGGAGGCTTTGCTCGAGGGAGGAGTAAACGCCTTGTTGATAGAGACCATATTCGATACGCTGAACGCGAAGGCGGCCATCTATGCGGCGGAAGAAGCGATGAATGCCGTCGGAGTGCGTGTTCCTCTGATGCTGTCCGTCACAGTCTCGGACACCGCTGGACGTACGCTCTCCGGCCAGACGCTGGATGCTTTCCTCGCTTCGGTGCAACATGCCAATGTGTTCTCCGTGGGACTGAACTGCTCTTTCGGCGCCCGTCAGTTGAAGCCGTTCCTTGAGCAACTTGCCGCCCGTGCGCCTTATTACATCAGCGCTTATCCCAATGCAGGTCTGCCCAACAGTCTGGGCAAGTACGACCAAAGCCCCGATGACATGGCGCGTGAGGT
>CAUUOT010000004.1:0-16736 GCA_963546815.1 uncultured Bacteroides sp. | reverse complement strand
GAAACAAAGGTATTCAATTAACTGTATTTAGCTTTCGGGGGGTAATTTATAAGGTTTTTTAATTCAGCTTTACAACAATAAACATCTTACCTCTGCCGTTCGTCCGTTTTTCTTTCCCGGCACTGTCTTTTCTTTTCAGAGAAAAACAGGGGAGAGCGGAAGGATGCCCGCCCCTTTTCCGAAAGAAATACAGACGGAACGCAAGGAAACCATACACCGGACGCAAGAGATATACGAGCGGAATATCCACGGAAGTATGCGATTTTTAACGGGTTATTCCTATCTTTGTCACCAATTTTAATAGAAGGACATGGCGCAATGAGCCCACTCAACTTTACCCACATTCTGACGCAGGCGGTGGACGAACTCTCCGAAAGCGAGTCGTACAAAGGGCTGTTCCACCAGCATACGGACGGCAACCCGCTGCCTTCGGCCCGCGCGCTGAGCCGCATCATCGAGCTGACGCGAGCCATCCTTTTCCCCGGTTATTTCGGCAACTCTACGGTGAACAGCCGCACGGTGAAGTATCACATCGGCGTGAATGTAGAGCGTCTGTTCGACCTCTTGTCCGAGCAGATACTCGCCGGGCTGTGCTTCGGCGAGGGCGCAGAGTCGTGCTGCTGCACCGAGCTGCAGCGCGAAGAGGCCTCCCTGCTGGCCGCCAAGTTCATCGGCTGCCTGCCTGAGATGCGGCGCCTGCTGGCCACCGACGTGGAAGCCGCCTACAACGGCGACCCGGCCGCCCACTCGCTGGGCGAGGTCATCAGCTGCTACCCCGCCGTGCGGGCCATCAGCAACTACCGCATTGCCCACCGGCTGCTCACGCAGGGCGTCCCCCTCATCCCGCGCATCCTCACCGAGATGGCGCACAGCGAGACCGGCATCGACATCCATCCGGGCGCCGAGATAGGCAGCCATTTCACCATAGACCACGGCACGGGCGTAGTCATCGGCGAGACGTGCGTGATAGGGAACCACGTCAAACTCTACCAGGGCGTCACGCTCGGGGCCAAGAGTTTTCCGCTGGACGCGGACGGAAAGCCCATCAAGGGCATCCCGCGGCACCCCATCTTGCAGGACAACGTCATCGTCTATTCCAACGCCACCATACTGGGACGCATCACCATCGGCCAAGGCGCCACCGTGGGCGGCAACATCTGGGTGACGGAAGACGTGCCCGCGGGCGCCAGAATCGTGCAGACCAAAGCCCGCAAATGAGCGCCTCGCAACCCGCGTGGGCAGGCCGTTTTTTACCCCGTCTGAAAGACACAAGCCTTTGAGCCGAAAGACACAAGCCTTTGAGCCGAAAGACACAAGCCTTTGACGGGAAAGAAACAAGCCTTTGACGCGAAAGAGGCAAGCCTTTGACGGGGTAAAAGGCCAGTGTCTGACAAACCGAGAATAAGAAACTGATTTTCAGTAAACTATAAACCAACAAAAGCCTATTCAACACAGATGAGCGAACCATCTTTTGAAATGATTGCCAAAACCTTTCAGGGACTGGAAGAGGTGCTGGCGCAAGAACTCACCGCACTGGGGGCCAACGACATCGAAATCGGGCGACGCATGGTGTCGTTCAGCGGCGACAAGGAGATGCTGTACAAAGCCAACTTCTGCCTGCGCACGGCCATCCGCATCCTGAAACCCATCAAGCACTTCCAAGCCAAAGACGCCGACGAGGTGTACGAGCAAATCAAGTCTGTCCGCTGGGAAGACTACCTCGACGCCGGAAAAACCTTTGCCGTGGAGCCCACCGTCTTCAGCGAAGAGTTCCGCCACTCCAAGTTCGTGGCCTATAAGGTGAAAGACGCCATCGTGGACTACTTCCGCGAGCAGACGGGCGAACGGCCCGGCGTGCGGGTCAACAAGCCGGACGTGCTGCTGAACATTCACATCGCCGAAACACGCTGCACGCTCTCGCTCGACTCCAGCGGCGAGTCGCTCCACCGCCGGGGCTACCGCCAGGAAGCCATGGAGGCTCCGCTCAACGAAGTGCTGGCCGCCGGCATGATACTGATGACGGGCTGGCGGGGCGAGTGCGACCTGATAGACCCCATGTGCGGCTCGGGCACCATCCCCATAGAGGCGGCACTCATCGCGCGCAACATCGCTCCGGGCGTCTTCCGCAAGGAGTTCGCCTTCGAGAAGTGGGCGGACTTCGACCAGGCCCTCTTCGATGCGCTCTACAACGACGACAGTCAGGAGCGCGAGTTTACCCACAAGATTTACGGCTACGACAACAGTCCGAAGGCCCACGACATAGCCACGCGCAACGTCAAGGCCGCCGGCGTGGGCAAAGACGTGGTGCTGAAGCTGCAACCCTTCCAGCAGTTCGAGCAGCCCACGGAGAAGTCCATCCTCATCACCAATCCGCCCTACGGCGAGCGCATCTCCACCGGCAACCTGCTGGAGCTATACGAGCTGATAGGCGAACGGCTGAAACATGCCTTCACGGGAAACACGGCGTGGGTGCTCTCTTACCGCGACGAGTGCTTCGACCAGATAGGGCTGAAGGCCACGAGAAGGATTCCGCTCTTCAACGGCGCGTTGGAGTGCGAGTTCCGCCAATACGAAATCTTCGACGGGAAGTACAGACAGTTCCGCGAAAAGGGCGAAGGCTTGAGCAAAGAACCGGAAACGACAACGCCCCGCCGCAAACGCTCGTGGGCAGACGGCGAACCACGCAAGTTCCGCCCGCGCCAGAAGCCGGACTTCCGCAAGGAAGCCTCCCGCGAGGAAAAACGGGAGTTCCGCCCGGGTGGACGCCGCCCCTTCAAGGACGGAGAGAAGCGGGAGTTCCGCCCCCGCGAGAAGCGGGACTTCCGCCCCGCAGGCAAACCCCGCTCGGGAGAGTCGTACCCGGAAAGAAAAAGACGAGAAAGGAGAGAGAAGGAATAATTCCCTCTCCGGCGAGTGAGCCGAGAATAAACCTCACTCCCCTCTCTCCGTTAACGAGCGGCAAAGAGCCAACGGACAACAGGAACCGCAAGCTGCACGCTGAAAACAGGCAGCAAACGTAAAGCAATCGCAATGAATGATTTAATGATCATAGAAAACAAAATACATGAAATCAGAGGACAGAAAGTGATGCTGGACTTTGATTTGGCAGAGATGTATGGAGTGGAAACCAAACGCTTAAAGGAACAAGTGCGACGGAACGTGGAACGGTTTCCAAGCGATTTCCTATTTCAACTGTCTGCGTACGAATGGAATGAACTGGTCGCAAATTGCGACCGGTTGCCTCGATTCAGAACGGAAAAGAAGAACGATGATGAAAAGAACGTAGTCCCTTAAAACAACCATATTCATGAATAAGAAAACCATAACCCGGGGCACGCTGGCATTGCTGTTTGCCTTGTCAGCCCCCCACGCAACCCACACCATGGCACAAGAACCGACTGCCGAAGCATTGAAACGCCCCACGCTGGAAGACCTTATCCCCGGCGGGGAAACCTACCGTTATGTCGAAAACCTGTACGGCCTGCAGTGGTGGGGCGATGTCTGCATCAAGCCCGACATAGACGAGCTGAAAGCCATCGACCCCCAAAGCGGAAAAGAAACCCTGCTCGTCACCCGAGAAGCGGTGAACCGCGCCCTGAAAGAGGCGGGACTGAGAGAGTTGCCTCACTTCTACAGCGTGCGTCTGCCTTGGCCTGGGAAAGAAGAGCTGCTGCTGCCCATGCCCCAGCAGTTTGCCGTCTATAACTGGCGCACCGGCCAACTGACCCGCAGAGGCGACCTGCCCAAAGAACCCGTCGCCAACTACGACCTGAGCACGGAAAGCCTTCACCTGGCCTATACCGTGGAGAACAACCTCTACGTGGACGGCCTCCGCATCACCGACGAGCCTCTCGGCGTGGTCTGCGGACAAAGCGTGCACCGCAACGAGTTCGGCATCTCGAAAGGCACCTTCTGGAGTCCTGCCGGCGACCTCCTCGCTTTCTACCGCATGGACGAACGGATGGTGACGGAATATCCGCTGGTAGACATCACCGCACGGGTGGGCGAATTGAACGCCATCCGCTATCCCATGGCGGGCATGACCAGTCACCGGGTGCAGGTGGGCATCTACAACCCTGCCACCCATCAAACGGTCTATCTGAACACCGGAGACCCTACCGACCGCTACTTCACCAACCTCTCGTGGGCGCCGGACGGGAAAAGCCTCTTCCTGATAGAGCTGAACCGCGACCAGAATCGCTCCAAGCTCTGCCGATACGACGCGCAGACGGGCATGCTGCTGCAAGTGCTGTTGGAGGAAAGGCATCCCAAATACGTGGAGCCGCAGCATCCCCTGCTCTTCCTCCCGTGGGACGACACGAAGTTCATCTACCGCAGCCAGCGCGACGGGTACAACCACCTTTACCTCTTCGACCTTGGCAAGCTGTCCGCACAGCCCCGCCCTCTGACCTTGGAAAGCGGAGAGCAGACGCCAAGCCCGCTGACAACCGCCGGCAACGGCAAAAGCCCGAAAGGAGCCGCCGGCCTGCAACTTACTTCCGGCGACTGGTTGGTGCAAGATGTGCTGGGCTTCAACGCCAAGCAGAAGGAGGTCATCTTCACCGCCACCAAAGAGTCGCCCCTGCAGAGCAATATATATAAGGTGAACGCGAGCAACGGCCGAATCACCCGTCTGGATAACGGCCAGGGCGTGCACCGTCCCCGTCTCTCTGCCTCGGGCAGCTACCTCATCGACAGCTATTCCACACCCGACGTGCCGCGCAGCATCGACCTATCAGACACCCGGAGCGGCAAGCGACTTGTCCACCTGCTGACGGCGGCAAATCCGTACAAAGACTTTGATATGCCGAGCATTGAGACGGGAACCTTGAAAGCCGCCGACGGCACAACCGACCTCTACTACCGCATCGTGAAGCCTGCGGACTTCGACCCGAACAAGAAATACCCCGCCATCGTCTACGTATATGGTGGTCCGCATGCCCAAATGATAACCAACGGCTGGATGAACGATGCCCGCGGCTGGGACCTTTACATGGCAAACAGAGGCTATATCCTCTTCTCGCTGGACAACCGGGGCAGCAGCAACCGCGGACTGGAGTTCGAGAATGCCACCTTCCGCCAATTGGGCATCGAAGAGTGCAAAGACCAAGTGAAAGGAGCCGAATTCCTGAAAAGCCTGCCCTACGTAGACGGCAGCCGCATCGGCGTGCATGGCTGGAGTTTCGGGGGACACATGACTACCGCACTGATGTTGCGCCATCCCGAAATCTTCAAGGTAGGCGTAGCCGGCGGCCCTGTCATCGACTGGGAATATTACGAAGTGATGTACGGCGAACGATACATGGACACCCCGCAAAGCAATCCCGACGGTTATAAAGCCACCAACCTGAAGAACCTTGCCGGCAACCTGAAGGGGCATCTGCTCATCATCCACGACGACCACGACGACACTTGCGTGCCACAGCATACCCTCTCGTTCATGAAGGCCTGCGTAGATGCACGCACCTATCCGGACTTGTTCGTCTACCCCGGCCACAAACACAATGTGCTGGGACGCGACCGCGTACATCTGCACGAAAAGATTACGAGGTATTTTGAGGACTACCTCTGATACAAAAAAGGCCGTTGCAAGCCACTTCCAACGGAAGTCATTTCAACCCTCTTTTTATATCGAACTAAAATAAACGATAACACTCATACAGAACAGCAATCATGAAGATATTATTAGTAGGCTCAGGTGGACGCGAACATGCTTTGGCATGGAAGATTGCCCAAAGCCCCCAAGTAGAGAAACTGTATATCGCCCCCGGCAACGCCGGAACAAACACGGTAGGCGAGAATGTGAACTTGAAGGCAACCGACTTCCCCGCACTCAAAGCCTTTACCCTTGAGAAAGGAATCGACATGATTGTAGTAGGCCCCGAAGACCCGTTGGTGCAAGGCATCTTCGACTCTTTCAAAGCCGATGCCGCAACCTCCCATATCGCCGTCATCGGCCCCACAGGCAAAGGCGCCATGCTGGAAGGAAGCAAGGAGTTTGCCAAAGAATTCATGGTGCGCCACAACATACCCACCGCCCGCTACTTGAGCGTGACGTCCGCCACCTTGCAAGAGGGGCTCGACTTCCTGTCAACGCTGCAAGCCCCCTACGTGTTGAAGGCAGACGGCCTGTGTGCCGGCAAGGGAGTACTCATTCTGCCCACGCTGGAAGAAGCACGGAACGCCCTGAAAGAGATGCTGGGCGGAATGTTCGGCAACGCCAGTGCCACGGTGGTCATCGAGGAGTTTCTCAGCGGGATAGAATGTTCGGTGTTCGTCATGACCGACGGCCGACACTATAAGGTCTTGCCCGTGGCCAAAGACTATAAACGCATCGGCGAGGGAGACAAAGGCCTCAACACCGGAGGCATGGGGAGTATCACCCCCGTACCCTTTGCCGACGAGGCGTTCATGGAGAAGGTGCGCACCCGCATCATCGAACCTACGGTGAACGGATTGCAGGAAGAAGGAATCCGATATCAGGGCTTCATCTTCCTGGGACTCATCAACGTGAAAGGCGAACCGATGGTCATCGAATACAACGTGCGCATGGGCGACCCCGAAACGGAAAGCGTCATGCTGCGCATCAAGAGTGACTTGGTAGAGTTGCTGAAAGGCGTCGCACAAGGAGACCTCGACCGCCGTACCTTGGAGTTAGACCCCCGCACGGCCGCCTGTGTCATGCTGGTGAGCGGCGGTTACCCCGAAGCCTACGAGAAAGGGAAAGCCATCTCAGGCCTGGAGCAAGCGGCACAGACGGACAGCCTCGTGTTCCATGCCGGCACCGCAACAAAAGACGGACGGACAGTAACTGCCGGCGGACGCGTCATTGCCGTCTGCTCTTATGGAGAAACGAAAGAAGAAGCCCTGGCAAAGTGCTATAAAGCGGCCGAAAAAATAGCCTTCGAGAAGAAATACTTCAGAAAAGACATCGGCTTCGACCTTTAGCCCTTCCAAGTAAACAAACAGCCTGTATGCACAGAACCAAACGATTGCAAAACCGGATAACCACGGGACGGTTTACGTTGCCAGCCGCCATCCTGATAGCAGCAGCTTGCTGGATATCGGCAACCTTCCTGCTGCCCGAAGTGAAGACGCCTCCCAACAAATACCCCTTTTGGGATATATTCCGCGACTCGTGCATACCCGCCTGGGCCGACCGGCTTTCGAGCTTTGTGCTCTACGCCTTGATAGGCTATCTCCTGATACAACTCAACAATACGTTCGCCATTATCCGCATGCGGGCATCGATACAGACCGCTGTGTATCTCCTGCTGGTATCCGTCTGCCCGTACCTCCACACCTTGCAGGCCGGAGGTCTGGCTTCGGCGGCGCTCCTTGCGGCCTTGTTCTTCGTATTCAGAAGCTATCAGCAAGCAGAGTCTACGGGAACCCTTTTCCATGCGTTCGTATTCATCGGACTGGGCAGCCTGCTGCTGCCGCAGCTCATGCTGTTCATGCCCGTGCTGTGGGCAGGAGCTTACAGTTTCCGATCGCTTCACATCAAGAGCCTCGTCGCTTCATTGGTGGGATGGAGCGTACCCTATTGGTTCCTGCTGGGCTATGCTTTCTGCTGCGGACAAATGGAGCTGTTCTACCTGCCTTTCAAGGAATTGACGTCTTTCGCTCCCGTACAGTTCGACTTCGAACCGTGGCAACAAGTCCTCCTCGCTTACCTGCTTGTCCTGTTCATCGTGAGTGCGGCGCATTGCTTCGCGGCAGGTTACGAAGACAAGATACGCACACGCAACTACCTGCACTACCTCATTCTGCTGAGCCTCTGCCTCTTCGTCTACATCGGACTGCAACCCGCATCGGCGCATCATCTGCTGCCGTCGCTGCTTATCTGTGTCAGCTTGCTGACCGGACACTTGTTCATGCTGACGAACAGCCTCTGTTCCAACCTCTTCTTTATCTGTGCCCTTGCGGGACTGTTCTTTTTATTCGGTTTCAACGTATGGACGCTCTTATAGATACATTGGTGCAGTGGCTGACGGAATGGGGGTATCTCGGCCTGTTCATTTCCGCTTTGCTGGCGGGCAGCATCTTGCCGTTCAGCTCGGAGGCGGTGATGGTTGCGCTGGTCAAGGTAGGACTGAGTCCGGCGCTCTGCATCCTCTGCGCCACGCTGGGCAATACGATAGGAGGTATGACGTGCTACTACATGGGCCGTCTGGGACGAACGGACTGGATTGAGAAATATTTCAAGGTAAAGAAAGAGAAGATAGACCAGATGCGGCGTTTTCTGCAAGGCAAAGGTGCATTGATGGCTTTCTTCGCCTTCCTGCCTTTTGTGGGCGAAGCCATAGCCATTGCATTGGGATGGATGCGGAGCAACCTTGTACTGACCGTCTCCTCGATGTTTGCGGGGAAACTGATGCGCTACCTCGTGATGTTGGGAGCCTTGCAAGGAGTCCTCTCAATGATGGGAGGAGGCTGAAATAACTGTTTATTGAAATGAAGATGAAAAAAGTTTGTTTGATATTCCTTGTGGCTGCCCTGCTCTCTTCCTGCAAGCAGGGAAACCGGCAAAGCAGGACGGGGGAGGACGGCAAGCCTGTATTGACCGTCACCATCGAACCTTTGCGGTTCTTCACCGAGGCCATTGCCGGTGATAAGTTCACCGTGGTCAGCATGGTGCCCAAAGGAACGAGTCCGGAGACCTACGACCCTACTCCGGCGCAGCTGGTAGACCTCGCCGAAAGCAAAGCGTACTTCCGTATAGGCTACATCGGCTTTGAACAAGTGTGGATGGACAAGTTGGCGGACAATGCCCCGCACATGCAATTCTACGATATGTCCGAAGGAGTGGAACTGATTTCGGACGAAAGCCATGCGCACGAAACGCATGCACACCAAGAAGGACATACACACGGAGAACATACGCACGCCGAAGGAATAGAACCTCACATCTGGAACTCCGCCGTGAACGCCCAAATCATTGCGGGCAACATCCTGAATGCTCTCTGCTCCATCGACAAGAGCAACGGGGAGTTCTATACGGAACGTTATCACGCGCTTATCCGACGCATCGAGCGTACGGACAGCTTGATTTGCGCAATGCTCTCAAACGCAGAGGCCGATCGCGCTTTCATGATCTATCATCCGGCCTTGTCTTATTTCGCCCGCGACTACGACTTGCACCAGATTACCATCGAAGCCAATGGAAAGGAACCCTCGCCCGCTCACCTAAAAGAGTTGATTAACACCTGCAAGGCAGAGCGGGTTCGGGTGGTCTTCGTACAGCCGGAGTTCGACCGCCGCCATGCCGAGATTATTGCCCGGCAGACCGGTACGCGGGTGGTTGGTATCCATCCTTTGTCCTATGATTGGGAGGAGGAGATGGTGAATGTGGCAAGAAACCTTTCCTCCATTCCCCCCTCCCCATAGGGAAAAAGACAGATAACGCCACTTCAAAGGGGAATAAAAAGAGAATATACCTATGATTGAAATTAGAAACCTCTATGCCGGATACGATGGACGTATCGTTTTACGAGACGTGAACCTGACCGTGTACGACCGGGATTTTCTCGGCATCATCGGGCCGAATGGCGGCGGAAAAACAACCTTGATAAAGTGTATCCTGGGGCTGCTGAAACCCATTTCAGGAGACATCTTATACAACGGTGAACAATTAACGGCGAACGGGAAGCAGAAAACTGCCCGCCGCTTGCCGCTCACCATCGGCTACCTGCCGCAATACAGCAGCATCGACCGGAAGTTCCCTATCACGGTGGAGGAGGTAATCTTGTCGGGACTCAGCAGCAAGAAGCCGCTCGCCTCGCCCTTCCAAGCGGAACACCGTGAGAAAGTACGCAGCGTGATGGCACGCATGGGACTGGAAGGCATGGAGCAACGTGCCATCGGCGCATTGAGTGGCGGGCAGTTGCAACGTGCCCTGCTGGGGCGCGCCATCGTCTCGGACCCGCAAGTAGTCATTCTCGACGAGCCAAGCACATACATCGATAAGCGCTTCGAGGCACGACTCTACGAACTGCTGGCCGAAATCAACCGGGAATGCGCCATCATCCTTATCAGCCACGACATCGGCACCGTGCTGCAGCAAGTCAAGTCCATTGCCTGTGTCAACGAAACGCTGGATTACCATCCCGACACAGGCATTACGGAAGAGTGGCTGGAACGTAACTTCAACTGTCCGATAGAACTGTTGGGACACGGCACGCTGCCACACCGAATTCTGGGAGAACACAAGCATCCTCACGAATAACCCTACACCGTTCTTCACTTCCTCCTGCGGGCAAAGCTCACCTTCCTTCTATCGTCACCGCGCCTTTCAGCAAACCTTTCGAAGTAGCTTCCAACGTCATCTTTCCGGGCTTTCCATCGGAAGCGACAATGGCGGTCATCATTCCGCTGAAGACTTTCATCTTCGGGAGTTGAAACGACTCAAGCGAGATGGGATTGCCATTGGCCCCTGCGCGATAGACACCGGCTCCCTTCACCTTGAAGCGTATCTCGTTTTCCGCTAACGGGCAGAGGTTACCGTCTTTATCCACTACCCTGACGGTAACAAAGGACAAGTCCTTGCCATCGGCTGCTATCCGCCAGCGGTCAGGTACCAACTCTATACGATGAGGTTTACCGGCCGTATGCACCTCTTTCCGGGCTGCCGGCTTGCCATGCTCGTCATAAGCCACGACTGTCAGCGTGCCCGGTTCGTAGCGCGTATCCATCCACATCAGGCGATAGCGTCGCTGACGTTTCAATGCAAGCATGGAGGCGGAGTCTGCACTATTCGCTATCGTGACAGATAGGTCTTTCGAGCGTTTGCCCTGACTCTTTCCGTTGATGAAAAGCTCGGCAGACGGGTAGTTGGTATATACAAATACCGGCGTCACTTCGCCTTCACGCCCTTTCCAATTCCAATGGGGCAAGATGTGAAGCGTTTCCTCCTCCTTGTTCCAATGGCTGCGATAGAGGAAATAGCGGTCTTTGGGCAATCCGGCAAGGTCGATGATGCCGAACAACGAAGAGTGGCTGGGCCAATCGGTATAATAAGGGGTGGGCTCCCCCAGATAATCGAAGCCGGTCCAAACAAACTCGCCGATGCAGTACGGCAAATCTTCGTGCTGAATGAAATCGTCTTCGGGCAGGTTAGACCACGAACAGTGCTCCACATCGTACGAAGAGGCCTGATGGTCGGGGTACTTCTGCATGGAACGGCGAACCACCGGGAATTTATACACTCCACGCGAACTGACCGTCGAGGCTGTTTCGCTGCCCAGAATAATCTGCTGCGGCAGTTTCTTGTAGTTCGCTTCATACTTGTGAGGGCGATAGTTGAAGCCGGGCACATCCATCACTGCAGCCATGTTGTTGCTCACCACGGCATCGGGGGCATCCATACCTTGGGTCACTGGTCGCAACGGGTCTTCGCGGTGGCAGATGTCTTGCAGGAAGCGTGACAACTTGGGGCCGCGGTCGCCATCCCATTGGTCGGGCACTTCGTTGCCGATACACCACATCACGATGCTGGGATTGTTACGAAACTGATGCAACAAGTTCGTCAAATCCTTTTCTACCCATTGGTCAAACAGCTTATGGTACCCGTTCTGTACCTTTGCGGCTTTCCATTCATCAAACGATTCGGCCATCACCATCATGCCCAGCTCGTCGCAGATACGAATCAGTTCCGGGGCAGGCATGTTGTGCGAAGTGCGGATGGCATTGCAACCCATCTCTTTCAACATACGTATTTGGCGGCGGATGCCGGCTTCATTGGCAACGCCTCCCAAAGGTCCCAAGTCGTGGTGGTTGCATACCCCCTTAATCAGCGTCCGCTCTCCGTTCAGATAAAAGCCTCTATCCGGAATGATTTCGACCGAGCGGATGCCAAACGGCGTAACATATTCGTCTTTCAATACATCTCCCTCATAGATTTTCGACACGGCTGAATAGAGCGCGGGCGACTCGGGCGACCAAAGCATAGGGGCACTTACCAGAAAATCCTGCTCGAACATTCCGTCGTCGTACCGCATCCCTTGTTGCTGTGCCGCAGCCACGGTCTTACCTGAAGCATCTTTCAGCTCAGTCACGATGCGATAATCCGAAAGGGTCTTACCGGCAGGCATTCTCAGGCGAGTGTTCAGGTGAATCTTGGCATACTCCCTGTTCACCACAGGCGTGGTAAGTTGCGTTCCCCACACCGGGACAAAAGCATCTCCCTGCACCTGCAAATGGACATTGCGGTAAAGACCCGCACCCGGATACCAGCGGGAAGACTCTGCCTCGTTCTCCAGACGGACAGCCAGCGTGTTCTCCTCATCCGCTTTCAAGAGAGAAGTGACATCTATCTGAAAGGAATTATAGCCATAAGGCCAGTATCCTGCTTCCTCTCCATTGACATATACGCGCGCATGGCTCATCGCCCCGTCGAAGACAAGGGTCGCCGTCTTTCCCAAAGAGAACTCGGGCACTTTGAACTTCAAACGATACCAGCCCACGCCCACGAAAGGCAAGCCTCCCGTACGTCCGGCGTGTTCCATCGCCTCTTTCTGTCCATCTTGAGCAATGGCCACCTTCTGTTTGTCGTTGTTGATGCTGAAAGGGCCGTAGATGGCCCAGTCATGAGGCACAACCACCGACTGCCATTTAGCGTCATCGTACGCTCTGCGGCTAAAATCCTTACTGTCCTCGCGGGTAAACTTCCATCCTCTCTCCAACGTATGCCGTACACGTACCTGCGCATTGACAAGCGGCGTAACAGCCAACGACAAGACTATTAAAAATGCGGTAACTTTCTTCATATTCATATCTTAATCTGAGTTCAATATAATAAGGTGTAAAATGACATGCGTGTGTCGTCACCTATGAGACCTATGAGACATGCTCAATGAGACATATGCGACGTACTCAATGAGACATATATCTCATTTCATACCTTACGCTCATATCGGACTCCGGTATCTTACGGGTTTAACATCCATACCCCCCAAGAGGACAAGAAGGAGAAAACCTTGCAAATGTTCTCTCCTTCCCTCCCTTTGGATATAATCTCTTTATTATTCGATGGTGATTTCGTCGACAAACAAGAAGCCCGGACGGCCCTTTCCGCCATGCCATGCGGGAATGCTCTTTTCAGAAGGAACCACCACGTGTACATAGCGCGTCTTTACGGGAGTAAACGTCAACTTGTGTTCATACACGCCGTTGCGGTCGTCCTCCTTCATGGCAGGATAATCCGCAGAAGCTACACGGGTGAAGTGCTCTCCATCGTCTGACACTTCTACGTTGAAGCCGCGTGCGTCGAACACCCAGTCGCCTTTCTCTACGCAAGCCGTAAAGGCAACCGAGGCTATCTCGGTGGGTTGCTGCAAGTCAATCACTACATCCATGTCGTTCTGATAGAAAGCAATCCATCTGCCTGTCTTGTAGTTTTTGGTGCCTTTCAGTCCGTCGGTCAACGTAGTGACGCCATTGAATTTATACCTCTCGTTCAGCGGCTGATTGGCCACAACCGGTTTGGCCGTGGACTTGCCGAACGTGAATTCCTCGGTGAACATGCGGCTGTTTCCCGTTGGGCGAATGGCAACGGCCTTGAGCACGCAGCTCTGCCCGATGACCAGCACCGAGTCTGCCACAGGCGAAGCAGCCGTAGGCTCGGTTCCGTCTAACGTATAATGTATAGGAGCTTTGTCGATGGTGAGCATCTTCACGTCCACGGTTCCTTTCTCGGGATTGGGCTCGATATCGGCCTGCACGTCGAAAACGTGTGTGGCGAAGTTGTATCCCTCGGCCTTGTAAATCTTGACAAGGCGTGCCAGACGGGAAAGGAAGTCCTCGTAGTTCTTCTTTTCCGGGTTGGTCCACTGCACCTCGGCCAGAGCTGCAAAACGGGGCAACGCCATGTATTGCAAATGCGAGAAGGTCGGTATGTATTCCGTCCAAAGATTGGCTTGCACGCCTACAATGTGCTTCTGCTCGTCAGTAGTCAGCGCGGCAGGCATCGGTTCATAGCTGTACACCCTCTCCACAGGCAGATAACCGCCAATAGCCAACGGTTCGTTCTCAATGTCCTTTGTCTGGTAATAGTCGAAATAGAGATAAGTGTTGGGAGTCATGATAACATCGTGCTGCTGCTTGGCAGCCTCGATGCCTCCGCTTTCACCGCGCCAGGACATGACGGTGGCGTTCGGAGCCAATCCGCCCTCCAGTATCTCGTCCCAACCGATGATTTGACGTCCATGGTCGTTCAGATACTTCTCGGCATGGTTGATGATAAAGCTCTGCAGATACTCTTCGCTGCTGTGCTTGGAGTCTCCTTTGATGCCTAATGCCTTGATGCGTGCCTGGCACTTGGGGCAGGATTTCCATTTCACTTTCGGGCATTCATCGCCGCCCACATGGATGTATTCCGAGGGGAAGATGTCCATGACTTCGGTCAGTACATCATCGATAAAGGTCAGCACACTGTCGTTTCCGGCACAAAGCACGTTGTCGGATATGCCCCACTTGGTCCATACCTCATACGGTCCGCCCGTACATCCCAGGTGCGGATAGGCGGCCATGGCTGCCAGCATGTGTCCGGGTAGGTCTATTTCGGGAACAACAGTGATGTAGCGCTCCGCCGCATAGGCCACGATGTCCCGGGCTTCTGCCTGCGTATAGAACCCTTCGTGAGGTTTGCCGTCGTATTCGCCGGAATTACGTCCGATAACGGTTTCCTTACGTTTGGATCCAACTTCGGTCAACAGGGGGTATTTCTTGATTTCCAGTCGCCAGCCCTGGTCGTCGGTCAGGTGCATGTGCAGGCGGTTCATGTTATGCAGGGTCATCATGTCGATGAAGGTTTTTACGTCCTCCACCGTGAAGAAATGGCGGCTAACGTCTATGTGCGCCCCGCGATAGCCGAAACGCGGATAGTCGTTGATTTCGACAGCGGACAAAACCGGCACGCTCTTCTCGTCCACAGGAATGGACTTGCGCAAGGTCTGAATGCCATAGAATACGCCGGCTTCGCTTGCTCCGGTGATCGTCACGCCCTCGGCAGTGACCTGCAGCTTATAGGCTTCCGGATTTTCAGCGGGCAGTCCCAGTGCAAGCAAGATGTTGCCCTTTCCTTGGGTTCCGGCTTCTACGGTGTGATTGGCTCCGGTAGCTTTCTTCAGGTAATCGGCAAGATAACCGGCATTGCGTTGCATCTTCTCGTTGTTTTCGGGATAGACGATTTTCACGCTCCGGTTAAGCTCGAAGTTTCCGGTACTCTCGATAATCTCTTGAGGCAAAGGGATGACGCGATAATCCGCCGTTGTTTTCTGTGCATTGCCGCAAGCAGCCAGAACGCCGGTTATTGCCAGCAATCCGGTCAGTTTGAACAGTGTTTTCATGATTTGTTTTTAATTGAAGTTTATGTATTCTTCTGCAAATAACGCCTTTACATTGAAGATGAGCAAGTATTATCCGAAGTTTTTTAATAAAAGCCACGGAAAAGTCGCAGACGAACAAGCGTTGAACAAGGGTTTCCGCATCGTGCCTCGATGAATGATAGGTGCAAAAAAGGGGATTTCTGCACATGAAAAGAAGAACATGAGCAAAAAAGCCCTATTTTTGCACATGTTTCTCCCTAAAGAAAGATAGAAGCCATGTATAAGATTCCCACCCTTCCTTTGCAACAAGACCTTGATACGATTGCCATCCTGAAACAGCTGAATAAGGCCAACCGCAAACTTGCCGAGCTGAAAGGCCTTGCCTTGACCATCCCCAACGAAAATATCCTGATAGACACCTTGGTGCTGCAAGAAGCCAAAGAGAGTTCGGAAGTAGAGAACATTGTGACTACACACGATGAACTTTATCAGGCAGATGCCAATGCAGAGCATCTGGTAGTCAGCCTTCAGACAAAAGAAGTGTTGCATTATTGCGAAGCCATGAAGTATGGCTTTTTGCTGGTACGCAAAAACAAGCTACTCTCCCTCTCCATGATAAAAGAGATACAGAGACGGCTGGAGCAGAATAACGCCGGATTCAGGGCCGTGCCGGGCACATCGCTGCGCAATCAACGGGGAGAAGTGGTCTACGAGCCGCCCCAAGACAAACAGACCATAGAGCAACTGATGGGAAATCTGGAGCAATTCTTGAACGACGATGCTTTGAGCAGCTTAGACCCTCTCGTCAAAATGGCCATCATTCACCATCAGTTCGAGAGTATCCATCCTTTTTATGACGGCAACGGAAGAACCGGACGCATCATCAACATCCTTTTTTTAGTGGTGAAAGATTTGCTCGACTTGCCTATTCTCTATCTGAGCAGATACATCATCGATCATAAAGCGGAATACTACAAGCAGATACAAAACGTCCGCGAAAGCGGCGATTGGGAACCGTGGATATTGTTCATGCTGAAAGGAGTGGAAGAGACTGCCATCGACACCATCCGATTGGTGAATGAGATTTCCTTCTTGATGAAGGACTATAAAGTAAGGTTGAAAAACATATTGGGAAAAAGCTACCGGCACGAGCTGCTGAACAATCTTTTCCGCCACCCTTATACCAAAATCGAATTTATAGAACGCGAAATGGAAGTGAGTCGTTTTACAGCTTCCCGCATTTTGGACAAAATAGTGAAAGAAGGACTGCTGGAAAAAGCCAAAAAAGGCAAGAGCAACTACTTCCTGAACAATGCACTCATTACACTGCTTGCTAACCATAAGGAACATATCAGACTGTCACCGGAGGAGATTATCGAATCCATCACAATATAGAGATAAACATGAGCA
>CAUUOT010000003.1:0-19113 GCA_963546815.1 uncultured Bacteroides sp. | reverse complement strand
GTGCACTCTTACTGCCTAACTCTATCTCCTTCAAAAGTTGTTGATGCATGATTCTTCTCTCTTTTGGTTTTTTGAAACAATGCAAAAATACATTTTTTCTTTCATTCAGAAAAATATCCATAACGTTTTATTAAGCAGAGACGGGTAATTAAATAATTTGTATTTTTGTCCCCTCTTATTATGAATCCTTTAATCGGAATAAGCTCATGATTATTTCCAATTTGCACAACAGCGGTCGGATAGAAGGACTCCACCCGCTGTTTCCCCGACTTTTCGAGTATGTGAAAACCCACGACTTGCTTCATGCCCCTTTGGGTAAAATCGAATTAGACGGCGACCGTCTGTTCATCAATAACGTGAATCCGACCTGTGTGCCTCAGGCGCAGCAGCTCCTCGAGGCTCACCGTGCCTATATCGATGTGCACATCTTGCTGGAAGGCGCCGAACGCATCGGCTGGAAGGCGCTGGAGGATGTGACCGACGAAAGACAACCCTATGCCGAAGAGGGCGACTGTGCACTCTATGGCGATGCCCCTTCGACCTATGTTGACCTGAAGCCCGGCGAAATTTTGATAGTCTATCCCGAAGACCCGCATGCCCCTTTGATCGGGGAGGGAAAGATTCGCAAGCTTGTTGCGAAAGTGAAGCTCTGAGTGTAGCCGAAGCGTTTTTCCAAGTCTGCGCCTCCCTTGTTTTGTCCTCTCTTTTCTACATAAATCAGGCTCTTTTTATCTAACTCAAAATCAGCTGGTTGCGGAAAGACCATCTCAGTCGTATACTGAGGGTATCTAAGTCGTATACTGAGGGTATCTCAGTCGTATACTTAGGTACCCTCTGTATATGACCGTACCCGAACAAGTAGTACTTTGTCGTAGATTTTCTCAACATTCGTTCAGTCGGAAATTGGGGAAAATGGACATTCATGTTTGAGAAAGGATTCTCTTTGATTATTTGGAAAGATCGGGCTACTTAATAAAATATTTCATTAAACATGGCATATGTTATTCAAATTGTTTGTATATTTGTCGCGCCAAAACTTAATCAGCATCCAAATAATACGGCTAAGATATGAAAAATAGGAATGTTTATCCTTGGGTAGTGGTCGGCCTGCTGTGGGTTGTAGCCTTGCTCAACTACATGGATCGGCAGATGCTCTCCACCATGCAAGAAGCCATGAAGGCAGATATTGCGGAGTTGAACAAGGCGGAGGCTTTCGGCGCGCTGATGGCCATTTTCCTCTGGATTTACGGCTTTCTAAGTCCTGTGGCAGGCATGGTTGCCGACCGCGTAAACCGCAAGTGGCTGGTAGTGGGAAGCCTGTTCGTGTGGTCGGCGGTGACCTCGCTGATGGGGTATGCCGACAGCTTCAGAGAACTTTATTGGTTGCGCGCGTTGATGGGCATCAGCGAGGCGCTCTACATACCTGCCGCCTTGTCCTTGATTGCGGACTGGCACCAGGGCAAGTCGCGTTCGCTGGCCATCGGCATACACATGACGGGGCTGTACGTGGGGCAGGCCATCGGCGGCTTTGGCGCGACGATTGCGGCGCTGTTCTCGTGGCACAGCACGTTTCATTGGTTCGGATTCATCGGCATGGCCTATTCGGTGATCTTGATGCTGGCCTTGCGCGAAAACCCCGCGCACGGCTCTGAAAAGAAGCCGACGGGGGCGCCTGCTGCAACGAGGTCTTCGTTATTGGGCGGCTTCAGCGTGTTGTTCTCCATGTGGGCGTTTTGGATTATCCTGTTCTACTTCGCCGCCCCCAGCCTGCCGGGATGGGCCACGAAGAACTGGCTGCCAACACTGTTTGCCGACAGCTTGGGCATTCCGATGTCCGAGGCAGGGCCTATTTCCACCATCACCATCGCTGTCTCCTCCTTCATCGGCGTCATCGTGGGCGGCCTTCTGTCCGACCGTTGGGTGCAGAAGAATATCCGCGGGCGTATATATACGGGGGCCATCGGTTTGGGAATGACCATTCCCGCACTTGTGCTGCTGGGTTTCGGACATAGCTTTGTGGCTGTCGTCGGTGCCGGGTTGCTCTTCGGTGTGGGTTTCGGTATCTTCGACGCCAACAACATGCCTATTCTTTGCCAGTTTGTGCCGGCCCGGCTTCGGGCCACCGCATACGGCATCATGAACATGACGGGAGTTTTTGCCGGCGCCGCCGTGACGCAGTTGCTGGGCAAGTGGACCGACGGCGGCAACCTGGGACAAGGCTTTGCCATGCTGGGTGCGGTGGTGCTGGTGGCCTTGCTGCTCCAAGTGTCCTTCCTGCGTCCTACAACGGATAATATGGAATGACGCGCAGAAGCGATAAATGCAGATTGTTAACTTTATAAATAAAAGAGATGGAAAAAATCATTGGATTGATCGATGCGTCGTTTACTCCTTTTTACGAGAATGGTGAGGTGAACTACGAACCCATTGCGGCTTACGCCAAGATGCTGCACAAAAATGGGTTGCAAGGTGTGTTTATCAACGGCTCCTCGGGCGAGGGCTATATGCTGACCGACGAAGAACGCATGCGTCTGGCCGAGCGTTGGGTGGCCGAAGCTCCCCAAGGCTTCAAAGTGATTGTGCACGTGGGCAGCTGTTGCGTGAAGTCGAGCCGCACGCTGGCCGAGCATGCCGCTAAAATAGGCGCGTGGGGCATAGGCGCCATGGCGCCTCCTTTCCCCAAGATAGGCCGTATCGAAGAATTGGTGAAGTACATCGAAGAGATTGCCGTCGGCGCTCCCCGATTGCCGTTCTATTACTACCATATCCCCGCCTTCAACGGCGCTTTCCTGCCGATGGTCGAACTGCTGGAAGCCGTAGACGGACGCGTACCCAATTTCGCGGGTATCAAATATACGTTCGAGAGCATCTATGAGTACAACCAATGCCGTTTGTACAAAGGCGGCAAATTCGACATGCTGCACGGCCAGGACGAAACCATCCTGCCCAGCCTTGCCATGGGCGGCGCACAGGGTGGCATTGGCGGTACCACCAATTACAACGGCCGTGAGCTGGTGGGCATCATCGACGCGTGGAAAGCCGGCGATTTGGAGACGGCACGCGAACGTCAGAACTTCTCGCAAGAAGTGATTAACGTCATTTGCCGCTACCGTGGCAACATTGTGGGAGGCAAGCGCATCATGAAACTCATCGGTTTGGACTTGGGCAAGAACCGCACGCCCTTCCGGAACATGACCGACGAAGAAGAGGCGCAGATGAAAGCGGAGTTGGAGGCCATCGGTTTCTTCGACCGCTGCAATAAGTTCTAATCTAAAAATACACAAGGAAATGAATGTGACTGATTATTTGAAGACGTGGGCCGATTCTTACAAGCACGATTTGCTGACGAACATCATGCCTTTCTGGCTGACCCATGGATTGGACCGCAAACATGGCGGTATATATACTTGCCTCGACCGCGAAGGCAGGTTGATAGACAGCACCAAGTCGGTGTGGTTTCAAGGACGTTTCGGCTTTGTGGCTGCCTATGCCTACAATCAGATAGAACGCAACCCGGAATGGCTGGCCGCGTCGAAGAGCTGTATCGACTTCATCGAAGCCCATTGTGCCGACGCTGACGGACACATGTATTTCGAGGTGGCTGCCGACGGCACTCCGCTGCGCAAGCGCCGCTATGTATTCTCCGAGTGCTTCGCGGCAATTGCCATGTCGGAGTATGCCCTTGCCTCGGGCGACAAACGCTATGCCGAGAAGGCGCTCGAGTTGTTCAAAAGGATTCAGAAGTTCCTTACCACTCCCGGCTTTCTGGAACCGAAGTACCTGCCGGCTTTGCAAGCGCGTGGACACTCCATTACCATGATTTTGATTAACACGGCTTCGCGCATCCGGGCAGCCATCGACGACCCCGTACTGAACACACAGATAGACGAGTCGCTCGATGCTATCCGCCGCTACTTCATCCACCCCGAATTCAAGGCGTTGCTCGAGATGGTAGGACCTGACGGGGAGTTCATAGATACCTGCAACGGCCGACTGATCAATCCCGGCCATTGCATCGAAACGGCCTGGTTCATTCTGGAAGAAGCCAAACACCGAGGCTGGGACAAGAACCTGACAGACATGGCCTTGCAGATATTCGACTGGTCGTGGCAGTGGGGCTGGGACAAGGAATACGGCGGCATCATCAACTTCCGCGACTGTCGCAACCTGCCGGTGCAGGACTATTCGCAGGACATGAAGTTCTGGTGGCCCCAGACCGAAGCCATCATCGCCACGCTCTATGCCTATCAGGCCACGAAGGACGAGAAGTACCTGGCCATGCACAAGCAAATCAGCGACTGGACGTATGCCCATTTCCCCGACAAAGAGTGCGGAGAGTGGTACGGCTATCTGCATCGCGACGGCACGGTGGCACAACCCGCCAAAGGCAACATCTTTAAGGGCCCGTTCCATGTTCCCCGTATGATGATTCGCAGTTATTCGTTGTGCAAGGATATTTGTAACAATGTCTGCCCTGAAAAATAAAAAACCACTTGAACCTCTCCCTGACTTCTTATACTGAAGTCAGGGAGTTTACATGTGATTTGGCAGTGTTGCCTTAGAGAAGTCGCCAAACCTCCAGTGAAGGTTTTCGTAAGTTCATCCTCATCAACGGACATGGAAGCAACAACTTCAATAATAGGATTTGCAACTTGGCGGTAGACTACCCGGACTTCTTGATTTTAGCAAGCGGGCGATTGGCGATGGTATCGGTCATATTTTCCTCACTTCTTTATCTCTTCTATCTTTTATCAAGTATCGAATAAAAAGGATGTAAAAGCTTATTCTTTATATCTATTTGGGTATTTGAATTATTTGATTTACCTTTGCCGCGAAATTAAAATATTAAATTAACTTCCCGTATAATTATTACATTTATTACAAAACCGATCCTTCCCTTTAACTCAAGAAAGAGAACTATGAAAAAACAAACGAAATTTTCACGCTTATTGCTGCTTATTCCGATGGCATTGTCGGGAGTTTTCCATGTAGCGGCAGGAAATGAGAACATCTGTACGAAGCCAAACTGTCAGATTTCGGACACAGTCTTTGTACACGAAACACAAATCCCTATTTTAATAGAACGCCAAGACAATGTACTCTTCCGCATGCGTCTTGAAGCGGATGCCCACGAGACGCTGAACGAAGTGGTATTGAGCTTCGGCAAAGAGGTGAAACTATCCCACATCCGCTCGGTGAAACTCTATTACAGTGGCACCGAGGCCCTTCAGAACTATGCCAAGAGGCCTTTCGCTCCGGTGGACTATGTCTCGGCATTTACCGTAGGAAAAACGTTGGTGGCCAATCCCTCTTACTCCATCCGTAAGGCGCAGGTAGACGAACCCGGAAACAGGGTGGTGCTCACCGCCGAGCAGGCCCTCTTTCCCGGAATCAACTATTTCTGGGTCAGTCTGCAGATGAAGCCCCAAGCTACGATGCTGGACAAAGTGACGGCTGCCATCACTTCGGTGAAGGTGAACGGGAAAGAAGCGCCGATACAAATGGCTACCCCGGAGAGCATCGTTCACCGGATGGGAGTGGGCGTGCGCCATGCGGGTGACGACGGTTCGGCAGCTTTCCGCATTCCGGGACTGGCCACTACGAACAACGGAACACTGCTCGGCGTGTATGACGTGCGCTATAACAACAGCGTCGACCTGCAGGAGCATGTGGATGTAGGCCTCAGCCGCAGCACCGACGGAGGTCGTACTTGGGAGAAGATGCGCCTGCCGTTGGCTTTCGGTGAAACCGATGGCCTGCCCGCCGCCCAGAATGGGGTGGGAGACCCCTCCATCTTGGTAGATACCCGTACGAATACGGCATGGGTAGTGGCCGCTTGGACGCATGGCATGGGCAACCAACGTGCATGGTGGAGCTCGCATCCGGGTATGGACAGAAACCATACGGCGCAGCTCGTTATGGCCAAGAGCACGGACGACGGTAAAACTTGGTCGGAACCCATCAACATCACCGGACAGGTGAAAGACCCTTCGTGGTACTTCCTGCTTCAAGGCCCTGGACGAGGCATCACCATGCAAGACGGCACACTGGTGTTCCCCATTCAGTACATCGACTCCACCCGCGTACCCAATGCCGGCATCATGTACAGCAAAGACCGGGGCGAGACGTGGACCATACACAATCATGCCCGTACCAACACCACCGAAGCACAAGTTGCGGAAGTGTCTCCCGGCGTACTGATGCTGAACATGCGTGATAATCGCGGTGGCAGCCGAGCCGTTTCGGTGACCGAAGACCTGGGACGCACATGGACGGAGCATCCCTCTTCGCGCAAAGCACTGGATGAGCCGGTCTGTATGGCCAGCCTCATCGCCGTGAAAGCCGAAGACAATGTGTTGGGCAAAGACATCCTGCTTTTCTCCAACCCCAATACCAAGAAAGGGCGGCATCACATCACAATCAAGGCCAGCCTGGACGGCGGTCTTACTTGGTTGCCCGAGAACCAACTGCTGCTTGACGAGGCTGACGGATGGGGATACTCTTGCCTGACGATGATAGACAAAGAAACAGTAGGCATCTTGTATGAAAGCAGTGTGGCGCACATGGCCTTCCAAGCAGTAAAGCTGAAGGATATCTGCCAAGGTATCGAGAACGTAGATAACTGATTTTCACGATAAGCGAAGTATGCCGTGCGAGGCGAATTTCGCTTTCTTACTTATATATATTTCTGTTACTTTAATTTCATTATTATGTACAAACAATTAAAAGTAGTGGGGATGGCGACATTTTTTTGCGCAGCTTGCATAGGTAGCGCTTACGCCGTTTCCACAAATGAAGCTTGGGGGGCGAAAGTTGTTCAGCAGAACGACGCTTGCACCGGTGTTGTGAAAGACGCGTCGGGAGAAACAATCATCGGCGCTTCGGTCGTGGTGAAAGGGACCACAAACGGAACGATTACGGATATAGACGGAAGGTTCTCGTTAAGCAACGTTAAACCTGGAGGGGTGATTTTGGTCTCCTTCATCGGTTATAAAAGTGTAGAGATAGTATGGAACGGGCGTCCGCTCAATATTGTTCTGCGCGAGAATACGGAAATGCTGGAAGAAGTGGTGGTGACGGGCTACGGAGGCAGACAGCTCCGTACGAAAGTGACCAGCTCCATCTCGAAAGTAAACGAAGAAGCCTTGGCAGTGGGCGTTCACTCCAATCCCGCACAAGCTTTGTCTGGTGCTGTGGCAGGGTTGCGGGTTGTTCAGAGTTCGGGTAATCCGGGAAGTGTGCCAAGCATCGTGCTTCGCGGCGGAACGAATCTGGATGGAACAGGTGCTCCTCTGGTGATGGTGGACGGCCAGTTGCGTAGCAGCCTGAGCGACATCAACCCCGAAGATATTGAATCCATCGACGTGTTGAAAGATGCTGGTGCTACTGCTCTGTACGGTGCACGTGCCAGTAATGGCGTAATATTGGTGACAACCAAAAGCGGAAAGACAGGACGTGCCGAAGTTAATTTGAAAGCCCGTTTTGGTTTTAACTATGTCAATATCCCGCACGAGTTTTTAGGGGCAAAAGATTATCTGTACTGGATGCGCACAGCCTACAATATAACCCCATGGGCACCCAAAGGAAACCTGAAGGGAGCTCAACCCATGGGAACGGGCAATCCTTATGACGCCACGATGAAATGGAATGTCATGGCTTATTCGCCTGAATACGACCATCTATTGCAGAAGGGTTGGGAAAAGATGGAAGACCCTATCAATCCCGGATCATACCTTCTTTATAAAAATACCAATCCTGCAGATTATAATTTCAACTCTCCGGCTATGACACAGGATTACAATGTCAATTTTTCAGGAGGAAACGACAAAGGCTCTTATTATGCCGGACTTGGATATAATAAGTCGGAGGGACTTCCCATTACTTCATTCTACGAACGCTACAGCTTTATCTTCAACGGTTCATATCAATTGTCCAAATGGTTGAAGAGCACTTCTTCGTTCAACTACAACAGAGCCAATTGGGATTCGATGCCGGGTTCGCAAACCAGTGAGGCCAACTACTTCGGCCGCATCTTATCCGTCCCCATGACTGTACGTTATAAAGACGAAAAAGGTAATCCGTTGTTAGGACCGAGTGTGGGCGATGGTAATCAGAACTTTCAACCGGAGAAATGGACGGAAGACAACCAAACAGACAAATTCACGATGATTCAGACCTTAGAGGCGAAACTCTTGAAAAATCTTCTACTGAAAGGAACAGCCAATTGGTACTATTCAGAAGGCGTGTACGAAAAGTTCACCAAAGATTTTCAGACAAATACGCAAGGAACAAGTTGGAACCGCACACGCGACACCGAAGCAAAGTTCGAACGGACGTTTTCGCAGACCTACAACCTGTTGCTGAACTACAACACCCTGATAGCCCGCGAGCACAACATCGACGTAATGCTCGGCACAGAGTTCTATGACAGCAAAGCCAAGAATTTTTCGGCTTCCGGTTCGGGTGCGCCTACCGATGATTTCGCCGATTTGAGTCTGACGCTTACCGACGAAGGAAAGCGCTCCATCAATTCTGGTCATTCACAAATCCGTATCCTGTCTTACTTCGGTCGCTTGAACTACGACTCCCGCGACAAATATCTTTTCTCTCTTGTGTTCAGAAAAGACGGCTATTCGTCCTTGCTGGACAACAGATGGGGCTTCTTCCCGGGACTTTCGGCCGGATGGATTTTCGGAAAAGAGAAGAAGGTGCAGGAGCTTGTACCCATGCTTTCGTTCGGAAAGTTACGCGTCAGCTACGGTGTGAACGGAAACGCCTCGGGCATCGGTGCATACACATTGCAAGGCAACTACTCGTCGGCCAAGTACAATGGCAATGTAGGTTATCTGATAGGTACGTTGCCAAACCCCACGTTGAGATGGGAGAAAACTACCACCTTCGAGTTTGGTCTGGACCTCAGCTTTTGGCACAATCGTCTGAACGCTAACCTGACCTACTACAACCGACTGACTGCGGACAAGTATGCAAATTTCAGTCTGCCCAGCACCACTGGATTCTCGTCCATTACCAACAATAACGGAGAATTCCGCAATCGGGGCTTGGAGATAGAACTGTCGGGTAAGATTCTTCAAACCAAGAATTTTTCATGGAGTATGAAAGGCAACATTGCCTACAACATAAACAAAGTAATGAAACTGCCTAATAACGGTCTCGAGAGAAACCGGCAAGATGGACAACAGATATACTCGGGTCGCAAGGTAAGAGACAAAAACGGAAATCTGAAAGATGAACTCATCTGGGTAGGAGGCTATCAAGAAGGACACGAACCGGGTGTGCTGGTGGGTTACGTGGCGCAAGGCATCTTCCAAAGCAATGAAGAAATCAACGCAGCTTACCCTCAAGGTATAGTGACATCGGGCAATGCGCAAGGCAAAACGCAATACACACCGGCCAAGTGGGCTACGCTGACCGATGCGGAAAAAGAAAAAGGCATTCTGATTTCTCCGGGAGACATCCGCTGGAAAGACATTAACCGCGACGGGAAGATAGACAGCTTCGACCAAGAAAAGTTGGGTAACACCACTCCGCACTGGACGGGTGGTTTCACCAGCACTTTCGAGTGGAAAGGATTTAAATTGTACGGTGCTTTCGACTTCGCTCTTGGGTTCCGTAATTACGACACCACCACTCCATGGTTCTTGGGTGCCATGCAGGGCACTTACAACACCACTACCGATGTGTTCAATACGTGGACGGAGAAGAATACGGGTGCCAAATATCCCAAGTATGTGTATGCCGACCAGTTGGGTGTGGCCAATTTCTACCGTTCATCTACGCTCTTCTCTTACAAGGGAGACTACTTGGCCATTCGCGAGTTGTCCTTATCTTACTTGTTGCCCAAGGAGTTGACACGTAAGTTCTATTGCCAAAAACTGGAAGTGTCTGTCACCGGACAGAACTTGGGCTATCTGACGGCTGCGCCGGTGGCTGCACCCGAGGTGTCGAGAGGCGGTGGCGTTGCCTCAGGAACCGGCTATCCGTTGCCCCGAACTCTGCTATTCGGCGTCAGTGTAACATTCTAAAAAGGAAAAAAGACAATGAAAACAATAAAATCAATCATAGTATCGGGTGCCGCTCTGATTGCAGCGAGCACATTGCTTACGTCGTGCGGCGACCTGCTCGACTTGACCCCCATTGATTATTACGGAAGCTCTTCTTACTGGAAAAGCGAGGCGCACGTTGCCGGCTATACGGACGGACTGCACAAGCATTTGCGAGACGTGGCCTGGCAACACACCATCATTTTCGGTGAACTGAGAGGCGGACAGTATGTGGACGGAACCAGTTGCGACGGTATGACCACCTCATACGGCGACATACGCCTGCAGAACTTCGACGCCGACCATACCGGAGTGAGCAAGTTCGGTGACCTCTATGGGCGCATCACCAACTGCAACCTGATGATAGCCCGTGTTTCGCAGGCCAATTTCCTGTCGGAAGAGAAGAAGAACTACTATCTGGGCATTGCTTACGGCTTGCGCGCATTCTACTATTTCGACCTCTACCGAGTGTATGGAGGCGTACCTCTGCGTTTAAACGTGGAAGTCATCGATGGTGAACTGGACCCCGTGAAGCTCTTCCTGCCCCGCTCTAAACCGAGCGAAGTGATGGCACAAATCAAGAGCGACGTGGAGAAGTCTATTTCCTGCTTTGGCAATCAGACAGGGTTCAATCCATACGGACATGGCTCAAAATGTTATTGGAACAAAGCTGCGAGCGAATGTCTGGCCGGTGAGATTTATCTTTGGAATGCCAAAGTGAGCACAGGCGACCAAGCCGCCGATGAGAAAGACTTGGCTACGGCCAAGCGTTACCTCGAGAATGTGGTAAACAACTATAACTTGTCTATGCTGAAAAACTTTGCCGATGTGTTCGACGCCAAAAATAAGGCGAATGCAGAGGTGATATTCGCCGTGCGCTATTTAGAGGGAGAAGCATCCAATAGCAACGGATCTTATACCTACAGTCTGACCACCGGCTCCACAGAGGCGCAGAGCTATAGGAAAGACGGAAGCAAATGGAACGACCCTCTGAAACTGAAGACGGGATATGTAATGTCCATGGAGTATAAGAAAGGCATGTTCACACAGTTCGATGAGGAAGATACGCGTCTCGATGCCACTTTCATAGGCTCCTATCGCTACGATACCGAAAAGAAACTCTATCTCAACGGGGTTCATACAGTGAAGAACATAGGCTACATCAATTCGAGCGGAAACCGCATCATGTGCGGCGACTATATCTTCTACCGCTTGCCGTGGGTGTATCTGTCTCTTGCCGAGATTGCCAACATGGAGGGCGACAATGCAGGCGTGGAGAACTATATAAACAAAGTGCGCGAACGTGCCTATGGCAAAAAATGGGACACAGACGTTTATGGATACAAAGCAGGCGACTTCACCGACAACGAGCTGGCCATCTTCAACGAGAAGAACAAAGAGTTCATCCAAGAAGGACAACGCTGGTGGGACTTACGCCGCATGACCCTGACCAAGGGAGGCAAGCATCTGGTGTTCTGCAAAGAAGGTTCTCTGGATGGCAAAGAAGCCATCCTCGAAGAGAGTCAGGCATACAAAGTACTGTGGCCGTTGGATAAAACCATACTTGGCAATGACACCACATTGGTGCAGACACCGGGATATTGAGAACCGATATCGGGGAAGTGAAATGTGATGACAGCTTCCTGATAGGTGGGAAAAGAGGGGATGCCGGATTAAAAACGAGCATCTCCTCTTTCTTTTTCAGTAGAACAGGCAGCGGCAAACATTTCGGCAATACCGGTAAGAACCCTAAATAGCAGCTTCATTATTAACTCTCGAATGAATTAAGTTGTTACATTTGCTTGTTGTGCGTCGATGTGTCGTACTTTTCGCCTCATTATCCGTATCGTCTTAAAGACATTGTGAAACCTTATTATAAAAAAGAGATATGAAAAAAGAAAACTTCTTGTTGGCTGCGCTGATGATATGGCTGTGGAGCACGGCGGCCGTGGCGCAACAACGTATCAAAGTGGCTTGTGTGGGAAACAGCATCACTTACGGAGCCTTATTGCCCGACAGAGAGACGCAAGCCTATCCCGTGCAGTTGCAAAAGATGTTGGGCGACGGGTATGAAGTACGAAACTTCGGGAAGCCGGGGGCGACGTTGCTCTATAAAGGACACCGTCCCTATGTCCGGCAAGAAGAGTTCCGCAAGGCCGTGGACTTTGCCGCCGACGTGGTGGTGATACATCTCGGCATAAACGATACCGATGCGCGCGATTGGCCAAACTATCGCGATGAATTTGTCAAGGATTACCTGAGTCTGATCGATTCGTTCCGCCTCGCCCATCCGAAGGCACGCGTCCTGATAGCCCGCATGACGCCCATTGTCCACCGGCACGCACGTTTCCTCTCCGGCACGCGCGACTGGCATGCGGAGATACAGACAGCCATCGAAACCACGGCACATTGCGCCGGTGTGCAGCTTATCGACTTCCATGCGCCGCTCTACCCTTATCCTCACCTGCTGCCCGATGCCGTTCATCCCACTCCCGAAGGCGCCATGATTATGGCACGGACTGTTTACTCCGCCATTACGGGCAACTATGGAGGGTTGCAGTTATCTCCTCTGTACTCTGACAACATGGTGTTGCAGCGCAATGTTCCTTTGGATGTGTCGGGCGTGGCCGATGCCGGCGAACGGGTAACGGTGACCATCGGCAGGCAGCGTTGCAGTGTGAAAGCGAATGCGGACGGCAAGTGGACGGTTCGTCTGCTGCCCCTCAAAACCGGCGGGCCCTATGAACTGACTGTATCCACTCCCCGACGGACGTTGCGCTATCAGAATGTATTGGCAGGCGAGGTATGGCTTTGCTCCGGACAGAGCAATATGGAGTTTATGCTGAAACAGGCCGAGACGGGCAGGCGAGACATTCCTTCGGCCAATGACGACGGACTTCGATTCTACGACATGAAAGGCCGCTGGCTTACGAATGCAGTAGAGTGGGATGCCGCCGTACTGGATTCGCTGAACGCCCTGCACTATTACAAGCAGACGGAGTGGGAACCCTGCACGCCCCGCACAGCAAGTGACTTCTCTGCCGTGGCTTACTACTTCGGCCGCATGTTGCGCGACAGTCTGCAAGTACCCGTGGGACTGATTTGCAATGCCGTGGGAGGCTCGCCCACAGAGTCATGGATAGACAGGAGCACACTGGAGCAGCAGTTTCCAGAAATCCTGAAAGATTGGAAGCAAAACGATTTCATTCAAGACTGGGTACGCGGGCGTGCCGCACTCAACATCAAGCGTTCTGCCGACCCCCATCAACGCCATCCGTACGAGCCGTGCTATCTGTTCGAGGCGGGCATCGCCCCCTTGCGAGGCTATCCGGTAAAGGGTGTCATCTGGTATCAGGGAGAATCGAACGCGCACCACAAAGACGCCCACGAACGCCTCTTCAAGCTGTTGGTGAGCAGTTGGCGCAAGACGTGGGAAAACGCCCGCATGCCTTTCTACTACGTACAGCTGTCCAGCCTGAACCGTCCGTCATGGCCGTGGTTCAGAGACAGCCAGCTCAAACTGCTGCGAGAACTACCTTATACGGGTATGGCGGTATGCAGCGACGTGGGCGACTCGCTAGACGTGCACCCTGCGCGGAAACAACCCGTGGGCGAGCGGCTGGCACGCTGGGCGTTAAGCGATACATATCACCGGCCTTTGATACCTTCGGGTCCGCTGCTGAACAGAGCCTCGTTCGCTGACGGAGCCGTCTACCTCAAATTCGATTACGATGACGGATTGCGAAGCGCCGACGGGCAACCGTTGCGCACATTCGAGGTGGCCGAGACGGACGGACTGTTCCGTCCGGCAGAAGCAGTCGTGGAAGATGGATACCTGAAAGTATGGTCGGCAGCGGTGAAGCGTCCGCATTACGTGCGTTACGGCTGGCAACCGTTCACCCGTGCCAATTTGGCGAATGCCGCCGGACTGCCTGCTTCTACCTTCCGTGCGGAAGATTCGGACTGGACGGGCAAACCGTTTCTGGATCCGTATGAAGAGGCTTTCCGGTTCTTCCTGCGCACCTCTCGGGAGTTCTGTCAACCTGCTTTGCCGGTGGAAAAAAGGCTCAGCCTGCGTCCGATGGAAGGCTTTCCGAAAGGCGAGAAAGGCTTTGAACTGGGCGTTTCCGCTTGTTTTGCCGGCACGGTGAACGGACAGTTGCTCATGGCGGGCGGTTGCAACTTCCCCGAAGTCCCCGTGGCGGACGGCGGACAGAAGCGTTATTACCGCGGCATCTACGCCGCCCCGTTGCCTGCGGACTCCGTCCTGCTCTGGCGCAAAGTGGGCGAGCTGCCCGTGCCGCTGGCCTACGGCGCCTCCGTGCCTACGGCCGACGGGCTGATCTGCATCGGCGGCATGAACGCGCAAGGCCCTGTGGCGAGCGTCTATCGCCTTGTCCTCGGGAATAAAGATAAAAAGGTGCGGATAGAAACGCTGCCTTCCCTGCCCTATGCGCTGGACAACCTGACGGGCAGCCTGGTGGGAAACACCGTCTACGTGGCGGGAGGCAACCGCGAAGGAGTCCCCTCGAACTCGTTCCTCTGCCTGGATTTGGAGCGGCCGGACGAGGGCTGGACAGAGTTGGAATCCTTCCCCGGAGACCCCCGCATACAGCCCGTCTCGGCGGCAGTATATATCGACGGATCCTATCGTTTCTACCTCTGGGGAGGTTTCGCGCCCGCCTCTCAGGGGCGCGAAGCCACGCTTTCCGTAGATGGATATTATTACGCGTTCAACTTGAAGCGATGGGTACCGCTGCAAGCCCCCACGGCGTTCAACGGTGATCCGGTTTCGTTGGGCGGAGGCACAGCCATTGCCCTGAACGACGGCCGCATCCTTTGCATGGGAGGGGTGGACAAGGACATCTTCCTCTCCGCCTGGCACGGAACGGACGAGGAATACCTGCGCCGCCAAGCCGAGTGGTACCGCTTCAACCGCCGTCTCTTGATTTTCAATGCGCCCACCAGCAACTGGCAAGAAGTGACGCAGACACCCCATGCCGCCCGTGCAGGCGCGGCATTGGTGGGCGACAACGGTACGTACTTCTACATCAACGGCGAACTGAAGCCCGGCATCCGTACGCCGGAAATCCTGAAGCTGACCGTGGAATGACGGAATGAGGCCTCTTTAGTCCTCGCCGGTTCGTCGCTTTCTCCTCTTCTAAAAGAGGCGGCAACGGAGAAAAAATCATTCACAGCCGACGGCTAAGCGTGTCCCGCGCCTGCAACACGCTTGCCTGTCGGCTTTTCTCTTTGTTCTTTTCAGCAAAAACAACCTTGATCGACTTGCGCAAGATGGCATCTTGTGCTGCATAAGATGGCATCTTGTGCTGCATAAGATGGCATCTTGCGCATAAGGAGGTTCTCTCTTCACAAGAGGAAGAAAGCCCCTGTTGTCTTTGTTCGCAGGCAGTTCCGCCCCCGGAAGCCCCTCCCCGAGAAGTACGGGAATTGGACGTCACAGACAGTGCGACTACCCATTACCTACAAAATATTTCCCTTCTTCGCAAGACTGGCATGTATTTTTGTTTTCTTTTTTTTGGTTTCGATGGTATTTTTTATACCTTGCCCGCGTTTTATCTGTGAACTGACAGGCGCAACCACTATATATGTTTACTTATAAATCGAAAGAACGGCCCTCGAGAGCTCGTTGAAACCTTTTAAACAAATCATACTATGGACCAATTACTATTCTGGCTGGTTCCGGCCGCATCTGTTCTGGCGCTCTGTTTTGCCGGGTATTTCCATCGCGAAATGATGAAAGAGAGTGAGGGTACTCCTCAAATGATTAGAATTGCCGCCGCTGTGCGCAAGGGGGCCATGTCCTACCTCAGGCAGCAGTACAAAGTGGTGGGCTGGGTGTTCTTCGCACTTGTTGTCTTGTTCTCCGTCATGGCCTATGGCTTCGGGGTGCAGAACCCTTGGGTGCCCGTGGCTTTCCTTACCGGGGGCTTCTTCTCGGGACTTTCGGGCTTTCTGGGTATGAAGACGGCGACATACGCCTCGGCACGTACAGCAAATGCCGCACGAAACTCGTTGAACGCAGGTTTGCGCATCGCTTTCCGCAGCGGGGCGGTGATGGGACTGGTAGTGGTAGGCCTCGGCTTGCTCGATATTTCCTTCTGGTACCTGTTGCTCAACGCCGTGATTCCGGCAGACGTGATGACGCCCACCCATAAACTCTGCATCATCACCACCACCATGCTCACCTTCGGTATGGGAGCCTCCACGCAGGCGCTCTTTGCACGTGTGGGCGGCGGCATCTATACCAAGGCGGCCGACGTGGGCGCCGACCTTGTGGGCAAGGTAGAAGCCGGCATTCCCGAGGACGACCCGCGCAACCCGGCCACCATTGCCGATAACGTGGGCGACAACGTAGGCGACGTGGCGGGCATGGGCGCCGACCTCTACGAGAGCTATTGCGGCTCCATCCTTGCCACGGCTGCTCTGGGCGCTGCCGCCTTCATCCATTCGGGCGACACGCTGATGCAGTTCAAGGCGGTGATTGCACCCATGCTGATTGCGGCGGTCGGGATACTCCTTTCCATCATAGGCATCTTCTCCGTGCGTACCAAGGAGAATGCAAAGATGAAGGACTTGCTGAACTCGCTGGCGTTGGGTACCAATCTTAGTTCCATATTGATTGTGGTGGCCACCTTCTTCATTCTTTGGTTGCTGAAGCTGGATAACTGGGCTTGGATTGCGTGCTCGGTGGTAGTGGGACTGGTAGTGGGCATTGTCATCGGCCGTTCCACTGAGTATTACACATCTCAATCCTACCGGCCGACCCAGAAGCTGAGCGAGAGCGGGAAAACAGGCCCTGCCACAGTCATCATCTCAGGCATCGGGTTGGGCATGCTCTCCACAGCCATCCCGGTGATTGCCGTGGTGACGGGCATCATCGCCTCCTATCTCTTCGCTTCGGGCTTCGATTTCTCTAACGTCGGACTGGGACTTTACGGCATCGGCATTGCTGCCGTAGGCATGCTTTCCACACTGGGCATCACACTGGCTACGGATGCCTACGGACCTATTGCCGACAATGCGGGCGGCAACGCCGAAATGTCCGGATTGGGCGAAGAAGTGCGCAAACGCACCGATGCACTCGACTCTCTGGGCAATACCACCGCCGCCACGGGCAAAGGCTTTGCCATCGGCTCCGCCGCCCTCACGGGCTTGGCCCTGCTGGCTTCGTATATCGAGGAGATACGTATCGGACTTACCCGGATTGGGATGACTGAGATACATTCCGGCGGCCAAACCATCTCCGTGCAAGATGCCACGTTCTTCGACTTCATGCACCATTACGATGTGACACTGATGAACCCGAAGGTGCTGTCGGGCATGTTCATCGGTTCCATGATGGCTTTCCTGTTCTGCGGATTGACGATGAATGCCGTGGGACGCGCCGCTTCTCACATGGTAGATGAGGTACGCCGCCAGTTCCACGAAATCAAGGGCATCCTTACGGGCGAAGCCGAACCCGATTACGAACGTTGCGTGGCCATCTCCACCAAAGGGGCACAGCGCGAAATGGTGGTTCCCTCGCTGATAGCCATTGTTGCTCCCATCCTCACGGGACTAATCTTTGGCGTTCCCGGCGTGCTGGGCTTGCTGATTGGCGGACTGAGCAGCGGGTTCGTGCTCGCCATCTTCATGGCCAATGCCGGCGGTGCATGGGACAATGCCAAGAAGTACGTAGAAGAAGGGAACTTCGGCGGCAAGGGCGGTGAGACGCACAAAGCCACCGTGGTGGGCGACACCGTGGGCGACCCATTCAAGGACACCTCGGGCCCCAGCCTGAACATCCTCATCAAGCTGATGAGCATGGTAGCCATCGTGATGGCCGGGCTTACGGTGGCGTGGAGCCTGTTCTGAGGAGCTTCAGACTCACTGCGCATGCAGCAGATTGATTATAAAAGCGCTATTTCGTCGTCCGTCGGGATACATAGAGGACATACATCCCATCTATGTGTCCGGCGGACAACGTTTATAGAGGACACACGTCCCGGATACGGACGGGATAAACGACGAGGAAATCGGGCGAAATAGGGAAGATTTATCTGATTGAACGGTATGATGCTGATGGGTAGCCCGCATCAGTCGAATAACTCTTTCAGCACATCCAGAGACTTCATTGCAGGGAAGTCCGGCAGGTGCAGGCGGTAATACTCATTCATGATAACCAGACAGCGAGTGCGCTCCTCGCGGTTCATGGCAAAGAGGTGCATCGTGTCGTAGCTCATGCGCATCAGCCGCGTCAGCCTCGCGGCCTCTTCGGGGACGATGTAGTTGGAATGAAGCTGCGGGCGCAGCGAGGTGAAACAAGCGCTCTGCAAATCGAAGTAGTCGCCCGGATGATAATTCTCCAAGTTGGGATAAAGACCGAGGAAGCGGGAGAGACGCATGAGGAAGACCAGGTGGAAGTTGGCGAACCCCGACCGGCACTCGTCCAACCAGATGATGGAATAACGCAGGTAAGCGAAGAGCGGACGGTTCTCGTCCTCTTCGCGGACGGCACGGTAGAGAAATTCCGAAAGAAACAGGGCGATGGCGGACTTGTAGGGGTCGTAAGGCAAGGAGGAAAACGGATAATGAGACTTTGCCTCCCTTACCTTATATATAGTAGCCTTGGGCCGAAGCTCCACTTCCAGCTCCACCAGCGCCAAAGGCTGAAAAAGCGTCGACTTCACCGCCGCCTTGCGCGAACGGGGAATGGAAACCGCGAACGAAGCCCTGCCCGCCACCTCCGTATAGATGTCGACAATGAGAGAAGTGTCTTTGTATTTCAGGGCATGCAGTACAATCCCCAGCGTTTTCTGTAACATCCTGTCCGCTACCGTTCGGGTTCAATCCGAAAACAAAACTACTAAAAAAGCCCGAAAGAGCGGGAACATACCCGCAAGAATATAAAATGTCGATGTTTACGCGGGCTGCCTGTGCAATCTGCAGCTATGGGTCAGCTTATAGTTCTTTCCGTCTTTATAGGAGTTGCCGCCCGTCTGCCCTGCGCAGGTTTTCCATCGTGCAGCAGATATAGATGCGCGCTTTG
>CAUUOT010000002.1:0-20422 GCA_963546815.1 uncultured Bacteroides sp. | reverse complement strand
TACAAGCCCTTGTCGGCGACAGACGCACACGTCTAATAAAGGTAGAGAAATAATGTAAAAAATGAAATATAGAGGAATGTGATTCCCCCCTCCATCCCCTCTGACTCCCTCTCCCCTAATAGAGGGAGAAAGAGAGGCGGAGTTTGGAGATGGGGCGCTTGCGGCCCCGGTTTATATAAATGTTAGTCTTGTGTCTTTTTGCCTTTTTCTGCAGTTCCCGTCGTTCATCGGGCTTCTTGATTTCGCCTGATGCGTACTGACAGGTTCTGTCCAGTCAGCTTCCTCGCTGATTGTGTTGGCAAAGGTAGGGCAAGCAGGGGAGTCGTCGAGTGGCCGTATCGGACAAAAACATGTCTTTATCGGCCTTTTTCACTTGTTGAATGCGTACGGGTTTCTTGCAGAATTCGTCGTATTCATTCTTCAATCGCCTTTCTACAGGGAGAAATCGTTGAATTTCTCCGTTCTTTTCTTTTCCCTTTACCGGGTACCCTCCGTGAGAGACAGTTCGTCCAGGGTCACCTTGGCCGGACTGCCGTTGGGCGAGGTGGCTTCCAGCTGGATGTAGCGTGCCTCGACCGCTTTGCCCCAGTCCACGGTTTGCGGTTGAGGGTTGTGCATGATGTTGCTGAACTCGCCGTGCGTGCGTACCTCCCTCCAGTTTTCGCCGTCTTGGCTCACCAAGAAGCGGAATTTATAGGCCATGTCGGGGGTGGCTTCGCCGTTGGCGGGGGCGTAGGTGAAGCTCTTCAGCGTGCAGACCTTTCCTAAATCGACGATGAGCGGAGTCGCCGAGAGTTGCTTCCAGCCGTCGCGCTTCATCCGGTCTTGCGTTTGCGCGGCGGCAGGCTCCTCGACGGGCGCGGCGAAGTAGGCCGCCACTCTTGTGAGGTTCGCCCGCAGGCGAGACTCCGTCAGGGTGACGCGCAAGGCCTTTGCCTCTACGGCGGGGAAACGCAGCAGCCGCTTGTAGCCGATGGTGGTGCCGTGGCCCACCTCCATCCAGCCCGCGGGGGTGAGCGCCTCTACTTTGAAGGCCTCGACGCGCTGTCCGCGGCGGATGTCTTCCTGCAGCATCACCACGTTTATTTTTCCGCTTCGCTCCAGCGGATACACGCGGCTGTCGCCCTCGGCGGGTTGCCACAGTTCGTGCCCTTGGCTCACCAAGTCCGTGGCGAAGGTGGTTCGGAGGTAATCGGCCAGTTGCTGGATGCGTGCGGCGTCGTGTTCGTGAATCCTTCCCCGCCGGTCGGGCGGAATGTTGAGTAGCAGCACGGAGTTATACCCCACCGATTTGAAGTAGATGTCCACGAGGCGGGCGAGGGACTTCACCCGGTCGTCCTCGGCTTGGTGATAGAACCAGCCCGGACGGATGGATACGTCCACCTCGGAAGGGTACCAGAAGAGCCGGTCGGCCCGCTGCAGCATGGCGCGGCTGCCCAAGTCCTTCGACAGGTTGTTGATGCCGAGCTGCGCGCGCCTTTCTTCGGCGCCCGGCGTCGTTCCGGGCGGCAGCACCGTGGCGCTCCATTCCGTCTCGCGGCCCATGCCGGCCTCGTTGCCCACCCAGCGGATGTCGTCGCCCATGATGGCTGCCACCGCCTTGGGCTGCAGGGTGCGGATGACCGTCATGAAAGCCTCCCAGTCGTACACTTGCTTCTTCCCGTTGGGGCCTTCTCCGCACGCGCCGTCGAACCAGACTTCGTGCACCTCGCCGTAGCGGGTCAGCAGTTCGGTGAGTTGCCGGATGAAGAAGTCGTTATAGCGTGGCGAGTCGCCGTAGCACGACGCGTTCCTGTCCCAGGGAGAGAGGTAGACGCCGAACTTCAGGCCGTACTTGTCGCAGGCCGCACGCAGCTCTTTCACCACGTCTCCCTTGCCCCCCTTCCACGGCGAGGAGGCCACGGAATGGCTGGTAGTGGCGGTGGGCCACAGGCAGAACCCGTCGTGGTGCTTGGCGGTGAGGATGACCATCTTGAAGCCGCCATTCTTCAGACTGCTGACCCATTGCTCCGCGTCGAAGTCGGTGGGGTTGAACAAGGCGGGGTCTTCTTTCCCGTCTCCCCACTCCCGATTGGTGAAGGTGTTGATGCCGAAGTGCAGGAAAGCGGTCAGCTCCAGCTGCTGCCATTCATACTGCCGCGGTGTGGGCACCAGGCGTGCGGCCATCTCCAGCTTGCGGTGCAGCGGGGTTTGGGGCGGAAACTCTACTTGCTTGACGTAATAACTCTCTTGCTCTTGTCCGGCCGCCTGCAACAGGCAGCAGAGCAGACAGGCTGCGGATAGTACTTTCTTCATGGTGTAATCGATGTTTGAGGTGATGGATGTGCCGACAGGCTTCCCCCGTCGGCGTTGGGGAGCGTCACTTTGAAAAGTTCGCTGGGGTGGTGTTCCTTTCGGACGATTTGGATCAGCTGCTCGGTTATCTCCGGATGCCGGGCAGCCACATCGCGGTCTTCGTGCAAGTCTTCCGCCAGGTTGTAGAGATGGGGAGTTCCCTGTTTCACCACCAACTTCCAGTCGCCTTTTCGCACGGCTATCTGGTCTGTCTCGTGAAACTCCCAATAGAGGTGCGCGTGGCGTTGTTGGCGAAGCGTGTCGCCCGTCAGCTCCGGAGCAAACGAAAGTCCGTCGAAGCAGTCGTCCTTCAGTTGTTTATTCAGGTATTTTTTAGGGAAACGCTTGTCGCCCGTCAGTTCGCAGAAGGTAGGCATTACATCGTAGAAAGCCAGTTGATGGTTGCTGGTGGTGCCTGCGGGTACGCGTCCGGGCCACCGGACGATGAAAGGCACACGGATGCCCCCTTCGTAGCACTGGCGTTTCAGTCCGCGCAGCTTCCCGTCCCGTCCGAAGAAGGCCGGGTCGGCTCCTCCTTCCTCGTGCGGGCCGTTGTCGCTGGTAAATATCACCAAGGTGCGCTGGTCCAGCCCTTTTTCTTTCAGTTTCCGCAAGATTTCTCCCACATAGGCGTCCAGCCTGGAAATCATGGCTGCGAACTGTGCATGCGTATGGACGGAGGGGTTGTAGCGAGAGCTCTCGCTACCGCCCCAGGTGCAGTCTTGGAAGAACTGCTTGCGGTAGGTTTGCAGCAACGAGTCGTCCGGCTGCGCCAGTTCGGCGTGCGGCAGCGTGTAGGTGAGCAGTCCGAAGAACGGCTGCTTGCCGTCCTGCCGCTCTAACCATTCTATGGCCTGGCGGTGAATCAGGTCGGCGGAGTATTGCGTCCGCAGTTCGTATCCTTTGCCGTACATGGGATGCGGGATGTTCTCTTCCATCACGAGGCGCACCACGCCGGTATCGCCCAGCGCGCGGCTGTAGCGGTTGAGGAAGTTGGGGTAGTAAAGGTGTGCCTGAAATTGGCAGATATAACCGTAGAACTCGTCCACTCCGCGTTTATCGGGCGTGGAGGCGGAGCCTTCATAGCCTCCCGCCCACTTCCCGAACAGTGCGGTGGTATAGCCGTTCTTCTTCATCACTTCGGTCAGGACGATGTGGCGAGGGTCGTAGGGATGTTGCCCCACGCGGCTGTAATCTTCGTTCTCGCCGTACAGGATGCGGGGCGCATCTGTCCAGTATTCCTTATTGCCCCTTACTGCGCCGTGCCCGGTATGTTGCCCCGTCATGAGCGCCGCGCGCGAGGGTGCGCTGACCGGACTGCCCGCGTATGCCTGCGTGAAGCGCATTCCCTCTGCCGCCATCCGGTCGATATGCGGGGTGCGGATGTAGTTTTGTCCGTAACAGCCCAAGTCTCCGTAGCCCATATCGTCGCATAGGATGAAGAGAATGTTGGGCTTGTCGGCCTGTTGCGCGTGAATGCCCGTGGCGGCAAGCGCCAGGCATCCGGCTAAAAAAGTTTGCTGATTGTTCATCATGTCTCGTGAAATAAAAGTGTACGAAAGTAGAGAAAGAAAGCCGGACTTCATCCATGCCTCCCGAGGAAACAGGGACGAAGTCCGGCAGTAGACAGGCAGGATTATTTGCCTGCTAATTTGAAGAGTTCGTTGTAACCGGGGTTCTGAGTCAGCTTGGGATTCAAAACGATTTGGTCGGTAGGCACCATCATCAGGTAGTAGGTGTCCAGCCAGCCGCCGGAAGTCAGCGGACTGGGATAGGTGTAAATCCATCCCGAGCCGGCGGAGTTATCTGAGCTGACTGCTTGTCCTTCCTGCTGAATCTTGGTATAGTCAACGAAGTTGCCCGAATAACGACTCTTGTTGGAACCGTAAGGGTTGTTGTTGGCCGTAATCCACATGCCGCAGGGCTGCCTGTTTACGTAATACGCGGCTTTTGCCCAACGGCGAATGTCGTAGAAGCTGAATCCTTCGGCAAACAGCTCTATTTGGCGTTCTCTGCGGATTTCCCAAAGCACGGGGTTTACCTCGTAATTGCCGAATGCGCCGCCTTTGCCTGTCCACCACGGAGCGTTGCCCTTGTCTCTGTTCGGGTCGAAGTCTGCTGTGATGTCGGCCACTTTCATCGAGGCCACTCCTGAACGTTCGCGCAGCTTATTGATGGTTTTGTCGGCTACATCTTGGTTGAATAAGCCCAGTTCCCAGGCGGCTTCCGCGTAGTTCAGCATCACCTCTTCTATCTTGAAGACGGGTTTGTCAGACGTACAGTAAGCGCTCGAACCGGTGGAGAACTCCCACAAGTCGTAGTTCTTCCAGAGGTAATACCCAGTGCGGCAACGCATGTAAGCCACGCGGCTGTCCGTTGTCAGGTTGGGACTTACGGGAGTGAGCGAAGCGCCCCAGTTCTGTCCCGGACAACGTTTCATTCCTTCGCCTCCGAAACTTCCGCCACGCAGGCATTTCTCATTGGCTCCCATATAGTCGATGTAGTAGCGGTATTTGGCGGCTTCGTCGGCTGTAACCGTATGCCCTTGATTGACGTCTCCCGCTTTCAGGAATTTCCAGGTCTTGAACGAAGAGACATTGTCGAACTTACCACTGTGCGAAGCTACTACGTAGGGAGGCTGAATGTTTTGATACAGACGAGGGTCACGGCTTTCGAAGGTTTCCCACATGTCCTTGCCTTCTCCGCCTTTGTAGCCTGAGAGCGGATTGCCGATGGGGTAACCGTTCTTCATCAGAAACAGGTCTATACTGTATTGAGGAACGTCTACGCCATGAGCGGAAATATGCTCGAAGTCGGAACCGCGGTGCATGGACAATCCGTCATAATACTGCTTGTAGAAGATAACACCCGGAACGCCGGATAAGCTCTCCGTGGTCCACAATTCTCCATAGCCTGCCGCGTCTTCTTTTTCGGTTCCACCGCCTTTATACAGCGAGGTGTACTGGTTCATCAGCTCTTGCGACACTTCCATGCAACGCTTGAGGTACTTCTCGTAAGGCTCATTCAGGCCGTGATACTTGGCCCATGTGCCTTCGCGCAGCAAGAAGCGCGAAAGAGCGGCTTTGACGGCATTCGCCGTAAGTGTATTGTCTCCGTCATCGAAGTTCCCGATGTGGGCGATGGCGTATTCCAAACGGTTGATGATGCTGTCTGCCACATCGGCACGCGGAGTGCGCGGCCCATAAGTCGCTTCGGACTCTTCCGTCAACGTTTCATTGATGTAAGGGACATCTCCGAAGCGGTCGATAAGTTCCATGTACCACCATGAGTGGAAGAAGTATCCTACCGAACGCCAATGGGCTGTTTCCTCCGCATTCAGGCTTCCGTCTTTCAGATGGTTCAACATGATGTTGATGCGGCGAATGACCGAGAAGTCCCATCCGCCACCCGATGAAGTCTGCTGAATGGTTTGGTAAGCGTAGGGATTGTAGGCGCCGTCGCGGTTGGTCACCACGCCGCCTAAGAAATCGCCGTAATACATCGAGCTGTAGTAATTGCCGTTGAAGTTCGTACGGATATTGGTATTCGTAAACAACTCATAACAAGGATACATGAATGCCTTGAAATTGTTGTATTCCTGAAAAGCATTTTCCTCCGTCAAGTCCGTAAGCGGATATTTCTCGAGGAAGTCATCGTTGCATGCTGTGAGCAACGAGGCGCTTAAAACGATGGCTGATAATATCTTTTTCATATCTGTAATCCTCTTGATTTTAGTAGTAAGTTAAAAGGTGATGGTGGCTCCAATGGAAATCGTGCGATAGTACGGATAGTTCCATACGATGTTGTTGTACTCGTTCCCTTCCGGGTCATAACCTTTCGGGAGGGAGGAGATGGTCGCGAGGTTTTCCATGCTCACATAGATTCTGGCATCTTGCAGAAGCGCCTTACTGATCCATTGTTTGGGCAGGTTATATCCCAATGTGATGTTTTTCACGCGCAGATAAGCCGCATTCTGCAGGTATTTGTCACTGACGCGCGTGTTCGAGCTGACGTTATTGCCTTGTCCGTAAATGCGGAACAGGGCGGCGTTGGGATTGGAGGCAACCATGTAGTCGGGGCTTTCCGGGTTGTAGCTCTTAGCCGTCCAATAGTCTTTCTGATTGTAGTACAACGGTTGGAAAACAGCGTCCGAAGGTCCTGATCCTGCAAATGGAAAGATGGCCGAACCGCTTAGCCAGTAGTCTCGTTTACCCACACCTTGCAGCATGACGTCCAAGCTGAACCCTTTATAGCTGGCTCCCAGATTGCCGCCGAACTGATAGCGGGCTCTGTTGTTGCCTATCACGCGGCGGTCGCCCGGTTTATCAATCGTGTTAGCGCCGTTGGAGATGACCTTGTCGCCGTCGAGATCCGCGAACTTCATATCGCCCGGTTGGACTTTGTATCCTTGAATACTGGGGATTCCTTCTTTCAGCTCCCAAACACCTGTTTTGGCCTTTTCGGGAACAAAGTCGTCAATCGTATAATATCCGTCGGACACATATCCCCAGATTTCGCCCAATTTCTGTCCGACGTAATATTGGCTTAGCAGACCGGACTCGTTGTTGAACTTGGTAATCTCGGAACGGCTGTCGTAGACGTTGAAGCCCACACGGTAACTGAAATCTCCGATTTTATCCCGCCACGACACGTTCAGCTCCCAGCCGGAAGTGTACATGTCGGCCACGTTCTGCATGGGTGCTTGAGTACCTACTACGCCGGGGATTTCGATGCCTGCGGCCAACATGCCGTCCGTGGTTCGTTTATACCAGTCGAAGTTCATCTGAAGCCGGTTACGGAAAGCGTTCAGGTCGAATCCGAAGTTCAGAGACTTCACGGTCTCCCAAGTGAAGTTACTGCTGACCAGTCCCGGTGAGGTGATGATGCTTACCCTGTCGTTCTTATCCAGCCAGACATTGCTTGGGCCTACTTCCATGGTGGGCGTATATTGGTATGGGCTGATGTTTTGGTTTCCGATGGAACCGTAGGATGCGCGCAGCTTCAGTTCGTCCAGCCAACTCTCCGACCACTTCATGAAGCGCTCTTGTCCCAAACGCCATCCCAAAGAGACAGAGGGAAACAATCCGAAACGACTGTCTTTCGGGAACTTGGATGAGCCGTCATAGCGACCGTTCAGCTCCAGCAGATAACGGTCGTTGAAAGCATAGTTCAAGCGGGCAAATCCGCTGCGGATGGCGTACTCCTCGTACGTATCCCAAATGCTTTTCTCACCCGTTCCTCCGCTGAACGAAGGTACGCTGGGCACTGTTTGCCCTTTGATGGATGCTTCGAAATATTTTTTATAGCGGTTTTCCTGATTGAATCCGCCCATTGCCTTGAAGTAATGTTTCCCCCAAGTGTGTTCGTAGGTAGAAAAGAGGTTCAGGGCATGATACTTGGTTATTTCGTCGTACAGGGTGTAGTAGTCCTGTCCCGCCTCTACGGAAGATTTGCTTGCCAGCTGCACGTCAGCGAACCGGAATGTCCCTGAATAGAAGTTATAGTTTACATCCTTGCGGTCGTACGTGTATTCGGCCGTTACGCTCCAATGCTTCAGTGGCTTGAAGATGGAGCGCAAGGAAACGCGCGGAATGGCGGTGCGTCTGGTAGAAACCGGCGCGTTGAGCAGCATGTTGGTAGGAGTCTGCGAAGGCAGGTCTTTGGTGCCGTTTATAATTTCGGCGGGAATGTTGCCTTCGGGGTAGTAGTTGACTAAACGCGTGGTGTAGAAACCGCTCATGTTGCCAACGTTCTGCGGCATACGCTTCTTCGCGTCGGAATAAGAGATGTTCACTTCTTGCGTAAACCACTTCAGCACATCCGCGGAAATGAATGAAATGATGTTTTTCCGAACGTACGTGTCTTTATTCGTCAGAAGCGGTCCGTTCTCTTCGTTCAATCCGGCCGAAACACGGTAGCGGATTTTGTCCGTTCCGCCCGAAATAGAGACATTATGGTTGTTCAAGGTGCCGGAAGTAAGGATATTGTCGAACATGTTCTTTTCGCTGAGCCAATACACCCGGCCGTCTTCGTCTTTGAAGATGCCGTCGCCTACCGTTTTGAGTGAGCCGGGGTTTTCTTTGTATTGTTTCAGATAGTCTTTCCATTTGGTTACATCGCCATTGCCGGCCCAATAGCTTCGGGTATATCCGGCCTCGATATAAGCGGCCAGGTAGTCGTCCAGACTGGATTGTTCGAGCACGTTCAGCGCCCGTTCCCAGCCCAGGCTGAAGTTATAGTTCAAAGAGAACTTGGTTCCCGACTTGGGACGTTTGGTTGTAATCAGTATCACTCCACCGGCGGCCCTTGCTCCGTAAATGGCCGATGAGGCGGCGTCTTTCAAAACCGACACGCTTTCTATGTCTTCGGGGTTGAGCATGCTGACGTCTCCCTCCACGTTATCGATAAGTACCAGCGGACTGCCTCCGTTGATGGAGAGCGTGCCGCGTATGTTGAACGACTTGCTTTGTCCCGGAGTAGAGCCACCGCCCACAGTCAGTCCCGGCATGGAGCCTTGCAGCGCGGCGGCAACGTTGATCACGGGGCGGTCTCCCAGCACTTCGTCCATCTTCACCTGTGCCACAGAGCCGGTGAGGTTCACTTTCTTCTGCGAGCCGAATCCCACTACTATCACTTCGTCCAGCGCTTTGGCGTCTTCCTGAAGCACGATGCGCAGCGGTTTCGTGTCAGTTACCGTTGCTCTCCATGTCTTGTAACCGATGTAGGACACTTGCAGTTCTACCGGCAGTCGAGACACTTCGATAGAGAAGTTTCCGTTGATATCCGTGATGCCTCCCGAGCCGTTTTCGGTTGTGGTTACGCTGGCTCCGATAATCGGTTCCTGCGTTGCCTCTACTACCGAGCCGGTCAACGTCACCCGTTTCGTCTGTTGGGTTTTATACACGGAGATGCGATTGCCGTTCACTTCGTAGCGGAGGCCTTTCCCGTCAAATAAAAGGACGAGGACTTCCTCCACACTTTTGTTCTTTACATCCACGGAGACTTGCTGACGAATGTCGACGTCATTGTTGCGTACCAGAAAAGAAAATCCGGTTTGCTTTTCTATTTCCCGGAAAATTTGCTCCAACGATGCTTTCCGATGGGTCATCGAGACGGTTACATCCTGAAGCGAGGTTGCGGCCATCGCCACCTGTCCGCATAGCAGGAACGCGGACAACAAAGCAAGCATGGACCAACGGACGCAGCGTGCTTTTACATACATGTTTTTCATTTTACAAAAAATATGGGTTAATAATAGGGATGATAATTGTTTGTTTTTCGGTTGTTTTTCGATATCAGGAAGAGATTGTCACCGGTCGTAAACGGTCAGTGTGTTGCCTTCTCTTTTCCAGCCGAACTTACGGTCTACGTCGAGGTACGACAGCACCACTTCGAGCGGCAGGTTCAAGTCGATGCTTCCCGTAAAGAACTCTTTGTCTACCTTCCGGGTGCGGATTTGTATCTTCACGCCGTATTCTTTTGCGATGGCCTGCCATATACTGCCCAATGCCTCGTTCGTGAAGTTCAGCTTGCGGGTAGCCCAGGCGGTATAGAGGTCTGCGCTGACTTGGCTTACCGTTATCGAATGATTGGCCTTGTGGTAAATAGCCTGTTTGTTCGGCGTAAGCGTCACTCCGCTGCCCGTTTCTGTTTCAGGAAGTACCTGTACGCTGCCTTCCACGAGGCTTACGATGATATCCGGCCGGTCGGAATAGGCCGATACGTTGAACGTGGTTCCCAACACCTTCACTTGCAACTGTCCGACGTTGACAATGAAAGGTCTTTTGGCGTCTTTGCTCACCTTGAAATAGGCTTCGCCCGTCAGCGCTACGCACCGTTTGTCGTGAAGGGCAAACCGGCTGTCGTAGGTCAGTTCCGCCCCTCCGTTGAGGCAGACAAGGGTGCTGTCTGGCAACCGCAATTCCGTGCGGCTGCCTTGCGGCACTTTGACGTGGCAATAAGAGGGTTCCGGAAGTGTTTCCGCGCGATGCGTGCCGCCCAGCAGATACACGGCCATCCATGCCGTGCCGATAAGCAACGCGCACGCCGCCGCAGCGCGCCAGAGCCCGATACGGGCAAAACCGGAAGCCCTGCGTGCCGTCGGCATTCCCAGCCGCTTTCGGAGTGCGTGCAGGTTTTCTTCTTTCCGTTGTTCGAACAGGGGCATAGACGCCATGCCGTATGCGCGCAGGGAGTCACGGAACATTTCTCGGCAAGCCGGGTCGTTCCGAAGAAGTTCGGCAAGTCTGCGCATCTCTTCGGCGGACATGCTTCCGCTCAGGTAGTCTTGCATCAAACTTTCGAAGAAAGGTATTGTGTTTTTATCCATCTGTTCCTCCGTTTTCTATAGTATACACGTGTGAGCGGGAAAACGTATAAACGAAAACGAGGTTTTTTTCGCCTCAACCGAAGATTTTTCTTGAAAGGGGGAGTTTTTCTGTAGGAGAGAACCGGATTTGTATGGTAAAATTACTGTTCGAGAAGCCCCGAATTTGTTTTTAGTAAAAACTCAGCGGATTTTTACTAAAAACTCGCCGGGTTTTTACTAAAAATCCAGCGGAAAATTACTAAAAATCGGATGAGTTTTTAGAACGTTCCTATCTCGTTGATTTCCAGTTTGGTTTTGGACGTTTACTTTGTGAGTCCCTTTGTTTTCGAAGTCAGGATTTTTTAATGAAAAAGCAAAAGCAGAAGAATGCCCACACGGTTTCCCATCACCTTTTTTATCCGATCCATCGCGTGTTTGATGTGTACCCTGACGGTGCCGACTGATAGCTCTTTCCGTTCGGCAATTTTATGGGGAGGGAGGTTGTCGTAGAGGAAGAGCTCGAATACCTGCCTGCACTTCTCGGGAAGAGCAGAAACCTGTGCGCGGATTTCGTTTTCCAGCTCGGCGACTTCCAAGTCGCGCAGGGGGTCTTCTGCCGTGAGGCAATATTCTTCTTGAAAAATCAGCAGCTCCTCGCGGTATTGGTCGATGACGGATTCGCGGCTGTGGAGCGCGCGCAGATAGTTCAGACTGCCGTTGCGTATGCTCTGCATCAGGTAGGGGTGAATGGGATGATGCAGTGTGCCGCGTTTGTGCCACAGGTTGATGAAGACTTCGTTGACGATGTCTTGCGCTTCGTTGACATTGAAGATGTAAGCATGGGTACAAGCACACAGGTAAGCGAAATAATGATTGTAAAGAAGCTCAAAGGCTCTCTCGTCTCCTTGATTGATTCGCTCTATGACCTCTTTATGTATATCGTGCACATTCATCGACTTTTTTTGTCAGGAAAGTTTTGTGAGAACCGTTACAAATATAATTCTTTAAGAGAAAATCGCAAAGCACGGGTGCCGCAAGGAGTGGGTATTTACGGTTATTTCCTCCCGAAGTCCGCGGGTATTTCTCCCCACAGTTTGGTCTCCCATTTCAGAATGGGGGTGGCATAGGTGTTTTCGCGCAGCCATTTCTCGGCACGTTCTATCAGGAGGAAGAGCTGTTCGCTGCGGGTGTCGTGCGGCAGTTTTGTCTTGCACTTCTTTTGCTTCACCCAGCGGATGGCGTTCACGCTGTCGGAATAGACAGGCATATCGAGGCCTTTCTGTTTGAGGAGGGCAAGTCCGTGGACGATGGCGAGAAACTCTCCGATGTTGTTCGTTCCGTACATCGGTCCGAAGTGGAAGACTTGCTGGCGACTGCCGATGTGTACCCCTCTGTACTCCATCTTGCCAGGGTTTCCGCTGCAAGCGGCGTCTACGGCCAAGCTGTCTTCTATCACGGCGGGGGGCAGAAAGGTGTCGGCGCTTTGCGGCTTCTTCATGTAGGTGTGTGAGGCGTGCTTCCTTCGCTCCATGTATTCGCTGGGCGAGGAGGCAAAGGCTTCTTCGGCTTCCTTGCGCGTGCTGAACGACTTGTATTGCGCACCTTTGTAGCCTTTGGTCTGCAGTTGGCAGTCCGTCCAAGAGGTATAAATGCCGGGATTGACTCCCGACCATACGACGTAGAATTTCTCTTTTTTCATAGGCAGGTACAAAGGTAGAAAAGAAAATCCTAACAGCTTTCTTCTTCCGTTTGTTTCTTTATCGGGCCGGGTGGATAACCCCCTCGTTCATCAATCTTCACTTGCTGCGGGCGGGGATGAAAGTTTTTGTTTACCTTTGCCCGCATAAGGCAAACAGTTTATGATACGTATATTCCTGATCGGCTATATGGGAGCCGGCAAAACGACTTTAGGCAGGGCTTTCGCCCGCGAAATGAACGTGTCGTTCATCGACTTGGACTGGTACATCGAAGAGCGTTTTCATAAATCCGTCCGCGAACTTTTTACGCATCGGGGCGAAGCCTCTTTCCGCGAGCTGGAACGCAACATGCTGCACGAAGTGGGGGAGTTTGAAGACGTTGTCATCTCTACCGGCGGTGGCACCCCCTGCTTTTTCGACAATATGGAGTATATGAATGCTTGCGGGCAGACCGTGTTTCTCGAGGTGCATCCCGACGTCTTGTTTCGGCGGCTCCGGGTGGCGACGAGTCAACGCCCCGTTCTGCAAGGTAAAACAGACGAAGAACTGCGTGCCTTCATCGCCCAGGCATTGCAGGAGCGGGCACGGTATTACGCGCAGGCGCAGCATCGTTTAGAGGCCGGGCATTTGGAAAGTCGCGAACAGATTGCCGAATCTGTGCGGCGGCTGAGCAGCCTGCTGGGGCTTAATTCTCTGTAAATGTGTATTTCTCAGTCCGGAAGTCCGAATGTATCGGATTTATATGTATTTTTGTCCGCTTTAGTTTAGCGAAACTGAATGGGAAGGAAGTATTTTGTCGAATAATAAATCTATTGATAAGCAGATGAGAAAATGGCGTATTGAAGATTCAGAAGAGCTGTACAACGTAACGGGTTGGGGCACTTCGTACTTTGGTATCAATGATAAGGGACATGTGGTGGTGACACCGCGCAAAGACGGCGTTGCTGTGGATTTGCGGGAATTGGTGGACGAGTTGCAGTTGCGCGACGTGGCGGCTCCGGTGCTGGTACGCTTTCCCGACATTCTGGACAATCGCATCGAGAAGGTGTCCTGCTGTTTCAAGCAAGCTGCCGACGAGTATGGATATAAAGGCGAAAACTTCATCATCTATCCCATTAAAGTGAACCAGATGCGTCCCGTCGTGGAAGAGATGATTACACACGGCAAAAAATTCAACCTGGGATTGGAAGCCGGCTCGAAACCCGAGTTGCATGCCGTGATAGGCGTAAACACCGACCCCGACTCGCTGGTGGTCTGCAACGGATACAAGGACGAGAGCTTCATCGAACTGGCATTGCTGGCACAGAAGATGGGCAAACGCATCTTTCTGGTCGTGGAAAAACTCAACGAACTGAACCTCATCGCCAAGATGGCGAAGCAACTCAAGGTGAAACCCAATATCGGCATTCGTATCAAACTGGCTTCCAGCGGAAGCGGCAAGTGGGAAGAAAGCGGAGGAGACGCCAGCAAGTTCGGACTGACATCCAGCGAACTGCTGGAAGCGCTCGACTTTCTGGAGAAGAAGGAAATGAAAGACTGCCTGAAGCTGATACACTTCCACATCGGCAGCCAGATAACCAAGATACGCCGCATCAAGAATGCCTTGCGAGAGGCTTCGCAATTCTTTGTGCAACTCAACAAATCGGGCTTCAACATCGAGTTTGTGGATACCGGCGGAGGCATGGGGGTGGATTATGACGGCACACGCTCGTCCAACAGCGAAAGCTCCGTCAACTATTCCATTCAAGAGTACGTCAACGACGTGGTGTCTACCTTTGTCGACGCTGCCGACAAGCACGGCTTTCCGCATCCCAACATCATATCCGAAACCGGTCGCAGCCTCACCGCTCATCATTCCGTACTTATCTTCGAAGTACTGGAGACGGCTTCCCTGCCCGAAATGGACGACGAATGGGAACCGGGCGAAGATGCCCACGAACTGGTGAAGGAACTGTATGACATCTGGGACAACCTGAGCCAGCGCAGCATGCTCGAACCGTGGCACGATGCGCAGCAGATTCGAGAAGAAGCACTCGACCTGTTCAGCCACGGCATTGTCGACCTGAACACGCGCGCGCAGATAGAGAAGCTCTACTGGAGCATCTGCCGCGAAATCAATACCATTGCCGGCAACATGAAGCATGTGCCCGAGGAGTTCCGCAAACTGAACAAGCTGCTTGCCGACAAGTACTTCTGCAACTTCTCGCTCTTTCAATCGTTGCCCGATTCTTGGGCCATCGACCAGATGTTTCCCATCATGCCTATCCAGCGACTGGACGAACGTCCCGACCGTGAAGCAACCTTGCAGGACATGACTTGCGACTCGGACGGCAAGATTGCCAACTTCGTCACTTCGCGTTCCGATACCACCACACTGCCTCTGCACTCGCTCCGCGACAAGGAGAACTATTACCTGGCCGTCTTCCTCGTGGGAGCCTATCAGGAAATCTTGGGCGACATGCACAACCTCTTCGGCGATACGAATGCCGTGCACGTGTCCGTCAGCTCCAAAGGCTACACCATCGACCAGCTGATTGACGGCGAAACCGTGGCCGAGGTGCTGGACTATGTGCAATATAATCCCAAGAAACTGGTGCGCACGCTCGAAACATGGGTTACGCAGTCCGTCAAGGAAGGACGCATCTCGGTGGAAGAGGGCAAGGAGTTCTTGTCCAACTATCGCTCCGGACTCTACGGATATACGTATCTGGAGTGATGAGCGGTGAATGCTGGAGATGAACAGGGAAAGATATTTTTCAGACGCGGATGACGCGGATGACGCGGATTTTTTCTTTTATCCTGCGGACGGAACCACATCGCGCAGCTTTTAGAAATCTGCGTCATCCGCGTCATCCGCGTCTGAAGAATCACATAGATACAGAGTTCTTCAGACGTTTTTCGTTTTAAGGAGGCGGAGAAGTGGATCGCTTAATAATAATGATGCAGGCAACCGACACAAGGGCTGCTTGCGGATAGTTTGATGGAGTAAAGCGCAATGAAAGAGAGACTGACAGTTGTCAAGGTAGGCGGACAAATAGTGGAGGAAGAAACCACCCTCCATCAGTTGTTGGATGATTTTGCAGCCATCAAGGGACGTAAAGCATTGGTACACGGAGGCGGACGTTCCGCCACCAAGTTGGCCGACCGTCTGGGCATCGAAAGCCGGATGCTGAATGGACGGCGCATCACCGACGCTGAAACCTTGAGAGTGGTGACAATGGTGTATGGCGGACTGGTGAACAAGAACATCGTGGCCGGACTGCAAGCGCGAGGCGTCAATGCGCTGGGATTAACCGGGGCCGACATGGACGTTATCCGCTCCGTGAGGCGACCGGTGAAAGAGGTGGACTATGGCTTTGTGGGCGATGTGAAGCAAGTAAACACCGCTTTGCTGGCCGAATTGATTCAGAAAGACATCGTCCCGGTCATGGCTCCGTTGACACACGACGGCGAGGGGCACATGCTCAACACGAATGCCGACACCATTGCCGGCGAAACCGCCAAAGCACTCTCCCGTATCTTCGATGTTACCTTGGCGTTCTGCTTCGAAAAGAAAGGCGTGCTCCGCAATGAGGACGACGACGACAGCGTGATTTCACTCCTCACTCCCCCCGAGTTCAGACAATATGTGGCCGACGGGGTGATTCGAGGCGGCATGATTCCGAAACTTGAAAATGCTTTCGAAGCGCTTCATTCAGGAGTCTCCGAAGTTATCATCACCTCGGCTTCGGCCATCGGGAAAAGGGGAGAGGGGACAAGGATGCGCCTTCTCTTGCCTTGACGCAAAAGAGAGACACCAAGAAAAAACGCATGAAAAATTTTAGTTGCCTGTAACTTTTTGAATACTGAACCGTCAATTCATTAGAGATGCAAGAACTCAGCTTTCGTAATGACATTCTTCCGCTGAAGGATAAACTCTTTCGGCTGGCACTGCGAATAACGTTCGACAGGGCGGAAGCGGAGGATGTTGTGCAAGAAACGCTGATCAGGGTCTGGAACAAGCGGGATGAATGGCCGCAGTTCGGCTCCATCGAGGCTTATTGCTTGACGGTGGCGAAGAACTTGGCAATAGACCGCAGCGAACGGAAAGACGCTCATACCGTGGAACTCACGCCCGACATGGAGCAAGTTTTCGATGCCCCGAGCCCTTATGAAAGCCTGGTGAACAAAGAACGAATGGCCTTGATACACCGCTTGATGAACGAGCTCCCCGAAAAACAACGCCTGGTAATGCAGCTCAGGGATGTCGAGGGACAGAGTTACAAAGAAATCGCGGCGGTCCTGAACCTGACCGAGGAACAGGTGAAAGTGAACCTCTTCAGGGCACGGCAAAAAGTAAAACAGAAGTTTATAGATACAGAAAATTATGGACTCTAAATACATAGAACAACTCTTGAAGCGCTACTGGCAGTGCGAAACTACGGTGGAAGAAGAGGCGCAGTTGCGTGCTTTCTTCACGGGGAATGATATTCCCGCACACCTGCTGCGCTACAAGGAACTGTTTGCCTACGAGCGGCTTCAGCAGGAAGTGCGTCTGGACGAGGACTTCGACGCACGGGTATTGGCTGAAGTAGAAGTTCCGGTAGTCAAGGCAAAGCGCTTGACGCTGGCGACACGCCTCATGCCCCTGTTCAAGGCTGCCGCGGTGGTGGCGGTGGTACTCTCGTTGGGCAACGCGATGCAACACTCTTTCTTTGCCGACGTCAAGGAGGTGGCCGCGGCCGATACCATCGGCAAACAGATATCCGCCCCTTCGGTAGCTTTGTCGGGAGAGGCGAACGCAACCCAAGAGAAGCAACTCATAGACAGCTTGCATCGGGTAGAGAAAGAGAAGAGAACGGATGAATAAGGTTTTTACATAATTGCTGTGCATCAGCAACAGTTTTCATTTGTTTAGTGTGTAGTTAGTTTGCTTTATTAAAACAATTAGTGTGCTTTACGAAAACAAGTTGAGGCTGTGAAGTTTCAATTCTCTCAAAGCTTTTAGAAGAACTAACTAAGATAGACGGGATGCCGCGTGATGCGGTGTCCCCTTTATTTTTTCTACTCTTTTCCCATCGTTGATGGTGTATAAAATAACGCGAGTTCGATGAACGATAAGAGGCTCTCTTTTTTGATGGATGTAAGAGTTGATTTTTCAGACGCGGATGACGCGGATGACGCGGATTTTTCTTTTTCTTTTTTTATCTGTGTCATCCGCGTCATCCGCGTCTAAACTTTGACCGGGAAAGACACAAGCCTTTGAGCCGAAAGATGCAAGCCTTTGAGCCGAAAGACACAAGCCTTTGAGCTGAAAGACACAAGCCTTTATCGTAACCTTCAGAGAGCGAGAGAGTACGTTCTAAAGTTTGTATAGTCCCTTTTTGAGATAATCCAGTTCCGGGTTGCCCTTGTAGCCTACGCTTCCACTGCCATTGGTGCGTACTTTCAGAAAGTCGGTGGCATGACATTTGATGTCGCCCGATCCGGCTACCTTAGCCGAAACTCTCTTGGCAACGAAATCGGATGCGAACAAGTCGCCCGAACCGGCCACGCTGTATTCCGCCTCTTGCGTGCTGCCTTTCAAGACAACCGTCCCCGAACCAGCCACCGAGATTTTGGAGGAAGCAGCCTTCACGTCATTCAGCTTGACGTCTCCCGACCCGGCAACGGACACGTGGAGGTTGTTGCAGTCGATGCGCTTGCTCTCAATATCTCCCGAACCTGCGATAGACAGGCTGAAGTCTGTGCAGGAAATATCCTCTCCGTCAAAATCTCCCGAGCCTGCAATGGCTATTTTAAGGCGATCCGTCTTCAGTCCGTCGGGCAGTTTCACATCTCCCGAGCCGGAAATGGTGATGCCGTTCAGTTGTTCTGAAGAGACGCGGACTTCCAGTTTGTCGTAAGAAACCCTGATATTCTTCTTGAAGCCGACGTAGAGCGTATTGTTCTTGACGTAGATATCCAGCTGGTCTACGATGTTGTCCGAGGTGTATACCTTCACTTCCGGTTTGCCGGACCGCTGCGTGTAGATGACGTCCGGACTTCCGGTTACGGCCAGGTTGGCGAAATTGTCTACCCGGATGTCCTTCGTCACGTAGTTCTTACTGGCTTTGATGGTCTTGCTCCGGAAGAAACTTCCCAATGAAAAACTGCGCTGTTGCGAGCAAACCGTTGTGCAACACGTCAGGGAAGCGAGGAGGAGGATTGCTGTTAAACTTTTCATATTCATTTATTTTTTAAGGTGATACTTTGTCAGATAGTACTAAGCCTGACAGACCGGCGTTTGTTTGTAGTAGACGTGATATGTCGCTTAAATGTTGCATTCGGACAGCTCTTTTTTGCTTTTCCGGACAAATCTTTGTTCATTTGCCTCCTCATTGCAGCACACAGATGGTTACAGAACGTGTATGGGAAGATAAAGAGTTGGGGCGCATACTGGTTTGCGTCAATGCCCGGGCGCGGCGGCTGATTTTCCGGACGAAAGAAGGCGGCATCCGTGTCACTGTGCCTCCCCGAACTTCGCTTGCCGAGATAGAAGAGGCCATCGAGCAGCTTCGCCCGCGCTTGAGGGACGAGGCAAAACGCAGGGCGCGCCGGTCGATTGATTTGGATTTTAGGATTGATGCGGAGTTCTTCAAGCTGACTTTGGTGGAGGGACAACAAGCGCGCTTCCTCTCCCGTTCCGAACCGGGCAAAGTACAGATAGTCTGCCCGCCGGATGCCGACTTTGCTGACCAAAACCTGCAGGCGTGGCTGCGAAAGGTGATGGAAGAAGCCCTGCGCCGCCACGCGAAGATAATTCTTCCTCCACGCCTGCATATGCTTTCCGTGCGGCACGGGCTGCCTTACGAGCGTGTGAAAATCAATTCCAGCAGCGGACGTTGGGGCAGTTGCTCTGCCCGGCGCAACATCAACCTCTCTTATTTTCTGCTTTTACTCCCCGCACACCTGATAGATTATGTACTGTTGCACGAGTTGGCGCATACCGTCGAAATGAATCACGGCGAACGCTTCTGGGCCTTACTGAACAAACTGACGGACGGCAAGGCGGAGGCCCTGCGTACGGAGTTGCGGCAGTATCGGACTGAAATCCGGTGAGCCGTTTCCTCCTACTACTGCTCTTGCGGCAAGAGTTTTACTTCCCCGTCTTCCTTTTCGAGCCGATACCTTCCGCCCCGCTGGCTCAGCTCAAACAGTGAGAGGCGGTCGGTGGCGTGGTCTACCACCATCAACGCACTTTGTTCGGCAAAGCGTTTTACGTGCAGTTCAAACGGTTCTTCAGTGATTTTCTGCCTTGTCAGCAGGCTGTCGTTGACGAGCAGCGAGAGCGAGTCGCCCGCAAACCCTTTGGTCAAGATGATGGTATACGTTTCGGCGAAACGGCGCTCTTCGTCGTTCTTTCGTTGCAGTCGCATGCTCATATAGACAAAGATGACGACGACGAAAATCACGGCAAAGGCCAGAATGCCGTTTCCTATCATAAACTGCTTGTTGGTATTCAGACGGTGTGCCATACGGACGGAATGTTTGAAGAATGCCGCAAATGTAGCGAATAAATTCGGACCGTCCGTTCTTTGCCGTAAACATCCTCAACAATGGTGCCAGTATCAAGGCCGTTGCCAGCCCCTATTGGGCATAGCGGATTGAGGCATACGGAGAACTACACCCGTGCTGTGGATAAGCTGAAGTCGCGGAGGCAACTAATCGTTTACTTGAATTGAAGTTATAAGTAGAAAAATGAATTGAAGAACATTTTTTTGATTGAAAGCAACCGTCTTTTTCATCGTTTTCATTTTCTAATGCTTTTAGATTTACATCATATTGCTCTGGATAATGACAAAACTCTCTTGCCATTCTTTCATCGTTTTGAAATTATGATAGTTCAATGGCTTACAAAGCTATTAATTAGCTTTTAGAAAATAGCATATATTTCATCTCCCTATAGTCTCTGCAGTCCTTTACAAGACTGATTGGGAACAATTTGGAAACATTTGTAAAACAATAAAGCTAAGCTATTGAATAATCAATAGCTTAGCTTTATTTGTAGTACCCAGACCCGGGGTCGAACCGGGATGGAAGTGAATCCACTGGTGTTTGAGAC
>CAUUOT010000001.1:0-22283 GCA_963546815.1 uncultured Bacteroides sp. | reverse complement strand
ATGATTTACATGGCTATTTGCTTTTATTTGTATACTTTTGTGCACTTGAAATCATGCCTTGTTTTGCCTTATATCAAGGCGTGATTCAATTAAATGAATATTTGATAATAAAAAGTTAGGACGTTGAAAATTAAAAAAGTTCTTGTGTCGCAGCCGAAACCGGCGTCAGAAAAATCTCCTTACTACGACATTGCCGAGAAGTATGGTGTAAAGATAGATTTTCGCCCGTTTATCAAGGTGGAATGCCTTTCAGCGAAAGAGTTCAGGCAACAGAAGATTTCGATTCCCAATCATACGGCCGTCATCTTCACTTCGCGGCATGCCATCGACCATTTCTTCCATCTTTGCAACGAGTTGCGCGTAACCATCCCTGAGACAATGAAGTATTTCTGCGTAACGGAAACTGTGGCCTTGTATATACAAAAGTACGTGCAGTATCGCAAGCGTAAGATTTTCTTCGGAAATACCGGGAAGGTGGACGACTTGCTTCCGGCTATCCTGAAGCATAAGACGGAGAAGTATCTGATACCGATGTCCGACGTTCATAACGACGACATCAAGAATATGCTGGATAAAAGCAAGGTTCAGCATACCGAGGCCGTCATGTATCGCACCGTGAGCAACGACTTCGGCGCAGACGAGAAGTTCGACTACGACATGTTGGTGTTCTTCAGTCCGGCAGGTGTCACTTCTTTGAAAAAGAATTTCCCGGATTTCGACCAGAAAGACATCAAGATAGGCACGTTCGGTTCCACCACCGCCCAGGCAGTACGCGACGCAGGACTTCGTCTCGACTTGGAGGCACCCAACGTGCACGCTTCCTCGATGACGGCAGCACTCGAAATGTTTATCAAGGAACATAATAAGGGGAAGTAACTTTCTCGTCACGCAATCAAGGATTACGAATTGTGAATACGGGCGCCAAGTGTACGGGGATGAATCGTGCACGCACGTAATTTGCAGTTCGTAATCTGGTTTTATAACCTGTTATCAATCTTTCATAAATCAGTGGCAAATACTCTGCACAAGTCCGAAAGGCTGGATAAAAAGAAAGTGATAGAGAGGATGTTTGCGGGCGGCGCGTACTCGTTCTCCATCTTCCCCCTGCGCGTGGTGTGCCTGCCGGTGCAGGAGCTCGAAACATCAGCCTCCATCCTGGTCAGCGTTTCGAAGCGTCGCTTCAAGCGTGCCGTGAAACGTAACCGTGTGAAACGCCAGATACGAGAAGCCTTCCGCATGAACAAACATGGACTGCTGGATGTGCTGGCGCAGAGGCAACGTCGTTTGGCCATCGGTTTTATTTACCTCTCGGAGCGTCTGATTGATTCTTCCGCCATTGATAAATGTATGAAGACGGCTTTGGCGCGCATTGCCGAGAAAGTGACGGAATGGGAATCATGAAGAAACTACTCTCATACTTGTTGCTGCTTCCCATCTATTTCTATCGGAAGTTCATTTCGCCCCTGACTTCGCCGTCGTGCCGATTCACTCCCACCTGCTCGCAATATGCGGTGGAGGCCATCAAGAAACACGGTCCGTTCAAGGGACTTTATCTGGCGGTGAGGCGCATTCTGCGCTGTCATCCCTGGGGAGGTTCCGGTTATGACCCCGTACCATGAACATCCCCCTTGACATACATACGCACCGATTGCCGCAAGTGCCGGGTGAAGCCATTGTGAACTGCAGCAACGAGACCTTCTTTCCGCAAGAAGGAGGATGGTATTCGGTGGGAATACACCCTTGGACGATACCCGCTCTCTGCGCAAGCCGGGAGGATTCTTTTCTCGGAAGTCGGGACTTGTACGAGCTGGAAAGCCACCTCAAAGTATTGGCATCCCATCCGCAAGTACTGGCTGTAGGCGAGTCGGGGTTGGACAAGCTGACTGCAGCCCCCATGTTCTTGCAGATAGCATTGTTCGAACGGCAGGCACTGCTGGCGATGGAAACGGGCAAACCCCTGGTCATTCATCTGGTGAGGGCCGTCGCCGAACTGTTGGCGCTGAAACGGACTTTACGTCCCACTAATCCGTGGATTATTCACGGTTTTCGAGGCAAGGCGGCATTGGCCGAAGACTATCTGCGTCATGGTTTCTTCCTTTCCTTCGGCGAGAAGTTTCAGGAGGAGGCGCTTCGGCTGACACCCGTCGACCGTCTGTTTGTAGAGACGGACGAGAGCAACGTCGGCATCAACGAGCTGTATGCACGGCTCGCTGCAGTACGCGGCGTCTCTCCCGAAGAATTCAAGAAGTCCGTGAAAGAGAATATAGTCCGGGCCTTTTTCAATCCTATCTTGCTCAGTGGTTTTAGAGGGTAAGAGTTGTATCTTCAAGGAAAGTATCGTACTTTTGCGCCAATAATTAAAATCAGATAATCATTCGATGAATTTTGTAGAAGAGCTGAAATGGCGTGGAATGGTGCATACGATGATGCCGGGCACCGAAGAACTATTGGCTAAGGAACAAGTAACGGCTTATGTGGGCATCGACCCTACCGCCGATTCTTTGCACATCGGGCATCTGTGCGGCGTGATGATGTTGCGCCATCTGCAACGTTGCGGACATAAGCCGCTGGCGCTTGTAGGAGGAGCAACCGGCATGATTGGCGACCCTTCGGGAAAGTCGGCCGAGCGTAATCTGCTGGACGAGGCCACTCTCCACCACAATCAGGAGTGCATCAAGAAGCAGCTATCCAAATTTCTCGACTTTGAGAGTGACCTCCCCAACAAGGCGGAGCTGGTGAACAACTACGACTGGATGAAGAACTTCACTTTCCTCGACTTTGCGCGCGAAGTGGGCAAGCACATCACCGTGAACTATATGATGGCCAAAGAGTCCGTACAGAAACGCCTGAATGGCGAAGCCCGCGACGGCCTTTCGTTCACCGAGTTCACCTATCAGTTGCTGCAAGGATACGACTTTCTACATCTATACGAAACCAAAGGCTGCAAGCTCCAGATGGGTGGTTCGGACCAATGGGGAAACATCACCACCGGCGCCGAACTCATTCGCCGCACCAATGGCGGTGAAGTGTTTGCACTGGTTTGCCCGCTGATAACGAAGGCCGACGGCGGAAAGTTCGGAAAGACGGAGTCTGGCAATGTCTGGCTCGACGCCCGCTATACCTCCCCTTATAAATTCTATCAGTTCTGGCTGAACGTCAGCGACGAAGATGCCGCACGCTACATCAAGATATTCACCTCATTAGAGAAAGAAGAGATAGAGACACTGACGGCCCAACACGCCGAGGCCCCTCATCTGCGCATCCTTCAGAAGCGCTTGGCCAAGGAGGTAACCGTCATGGTACACTCCGAAGAAGACTATCATGCAGCGGTAGACGCCTCGGAAATCCTATTTGGCAACGCTACTTCGGACGCTCTGAAGAGGCTGGACGAAGATACACTGCTGGCCGTATTCGAGGGTGTTCCTCAGTTTGAAGTATCGCGTCAGGCATTGTCGGCCGGCGTCAAGGCAGTGGACCTTTTCGTGGACAATGCGGCCATATTCTCTTCGAAAGGCGAAATGCGCAAATTGGTGCAGGGCGGCGGTGTATCTCTGAACAAGGAAAAGCTGGCAACCTTCGACCGGACAATTACGACTGCCGACCTGCTGGATGACAAATACCTGCTGGTACAACGCGGCAAGAAGAACTATTACCTGGTTATCGTCAAATAAGCCCGGAACTGAAAAATAATCGGGAATATTTGTGTATTTCGGGTCATCATCCTATATTTGCACCGCTTTTTAACAGAAAGCGCATCCGTTTGGACTATGGTGTAATGGTAGCACAACAGGTTTTGGTTCTGTTTGTCCAAGTTCGAATCTTGGTAGTCCAACCGTTAGACTAATTTTCATTTTTTGTTCGAAAGGCCCTCTAAAAACATTGTTTTTAGAGGGCCTTTTAGTATAAAAATGCGCTGGAATGTGTGTAGGACGACTGACGTCCTCATTCCGGCATGTTTTCCTTCATTGGACTACAAGTCGTATACAAAACAGCGGAAACGCCTTCCCAAAGGCGTGATACATGACTTCCCAAAGGCACCGAGCACCACTTCAGCCAGAGCCCAAAAACTCACTATAGAGATCGTGTACTCCCGCTCTTTCGTAGGATTCAAAGTGGACGCCCCAGAAATTGGAGAGACAAGATGGTTGCTTCCCCGGTTTCTTTTGTTACATTTGCACCGTGTGCGCAAACAAAGCACTCCTCATGACCAAATCCATAACATATTAGAATGTGCAGCATGATGAAAACAAACCATGAAATCCGCTATACCGCACATGCCGACGATGCCAGGAACTACAATACGAAAAGACTCCGCCGCGATTTCCTTATAGAGAAGGAATTCTCACCGAATGAAGTCAACAAGATGTATTCCATGTACAACCCGCATGGTGGCGGTGGCGGCGCTATGCCCACAGGCGAAACCTTGGATTTGAAAGTCATCAATCCGCTGAAAGCGCCTTACTTCCTGACGCGCCACGAGATGGATGGGAGGAAAGAATCTGGACTATGCCGATCAGGACTTCTCGCTGATTGCAGACCTGAGATAAACGATAAGCAACTATTTTGAACATATTATCTTAAACTTAATCATTGACATTATGAATCCGTATTTGAATTTTTCTTTAGAAGGTAAAGTAGCCCTCGTCACAGGTGCTTCTTACGGTATCGGTTTTGCCATCGCTTCGGCTTTTGCGGAACAAGGCGCAACCATCTGTTTCAACGACATCAACCAAGAGCTGGTAGACAAGGGCTTGGCCGCTTATGCCGAGAAGGGTATCAAGGTGCATGGCTACGTATGCGACGTGACCGACGAGTCGGCTGTTCAGGCCATGATAGACCGCATCGAGAAAGAGGTAGGCTCGGTAGACATCCTCGTGAATAATGCCGGCATCATCCGCCGGGTGCCCATGCACGAGATGGAGGCCGCCGACTTCCGCCGTGTCATCGACATCGACCTGAACGCTCCGTTCATCGTATCCAAAGCCGTACTGCCCGCCATGATGAAGAAAGGGCACGGCAAAATCATCAACATCTGCTCCATGATGTCCGAACTGGGACGGGAGACCGTATCCGCATACGCCGCAGCCAAAGGCGGCTTGAAGATGCTCACCCGCAACATCTGCTCGGAGTATGGCGAATACAACATCCAGTGCAACGGCATCGGGCCGGGCTACATCGCCACTCCGCAGACGGCTCCGCTGCGCGAAAAGCAACCCGACGGTAGCCGCCATCCCTTCGACTCGTTCATCTGCGCCAAGACACCGGCAGGCCGCTGGCTGAATCCGGAAGAGCTTACAGGCCCCGCCGTGTTCCTTGCATCGGAAGCGTCGAACGCCGTGAACGGGCATATCCTCTACGTGGACGGCGGTATTCTGGCTTACATAGGCAAACAGCCGAAATAAAGACGGAAAAACTCATATAAACCTTCCATCCAATGAAGAAACTTCTTTTAGCATGTGTGGCGGTCTTCTTTTGTTTTGCTTGCAGCGAAAACAAGACCGTCACCGTCACGGTGACCAATCCGCTGGCCATGGAACGTTCCGGCGAGATGGCGGAGGTGTCTATGGCCGAGGTATCTTCCCGGCTCAATCTGGCGGACACGGCACAGATTGTAGTGCTGAATGCCGAAGGCGAACAAGTGCCTTATCAGGTGACTTACGACGGGACACTTATCTTCCCCGTTGCAGTGGCTGCCAATGCCTCGGCTGTCTATACCATCCGTACGGGTACGCCCACCGATGTGCAGGTTAAGGCTTGCGGACGTTCGTACCCGGAGCGTATGGACGACATGGCTTGGGAAAACGATTTGGTGGCTTTCCGCGCATACGGTCCCGCTTTGCAGGCAAGGGGCGAGCGCGGTTTCGGCTATGACCTGTTCACGAAGTACAATACCACAGAACCTGTTTTGGAAACGTTCTACGAGAAAGAGGTGAATAAAGAGGTACGTGCCCACATCGCCGAACTGAGGAAAACCGACCCCAAGGCTGCCGATGAGCTGAACCATTCCATCTCTTACCACGTCGACCACGGATTCGGCATGGACTGCTATGCGGTAGGCCCCACACTGGGAGCCGGTGTGGCGGCATTGATGGTGAACGACACCATTGTCTATCCGTGGTGCTACAAAACGCAAGAGGTGCTGGACAACGGACCATTGCGCTTCACGGTGAAACTGGAGTTTACTCCGCTGAACATCAAAGGCGACACCACGGTCATAGAAACACGTCTGATTACCTTGGATGCCGGCTCGCATCTGAATAAGACCGTTATCTCCTACAGCAATCTGAAGGAGCCCCTGCCGGTGGTTACGGGCATTGTGCTGCACGACCCCGACGGTGCTGTCGCGACAGATGCCGCGAACGGCTACATCACTTACGCGGACCCCACCACAGGGCCTGATAACGGCAAGATATTCATCGGAGCCGCTTTCCCCGCTCTTGTAAAAGAGGCCAAGACCGTGCTCTTCTCCGCCGAGGAAAAGAAGCGACGCAATGGCGCCGACGGGCATGTACTGGCCGTCAGCGACTATGAGCCGGGTACAGACTATGTGTATTATTGGGGCTTTGCATGGAGCAGGGCAGACATCAAGACTGCCGATGCATGGAACCGCTACATGGCGGACTTTGCGCAGAAGGTGCGCAATCCGTTGACGGTTGAGATGAAGTGAAAATACATCCGCATTACAGCACCTTGAACGCGTAGCCCTCTTCTTTCAAGAAGTCGATGGCCCGCGGAAGGGCATATTGCAGGTTTCCGTTGCACCACGACTTCAATGAATCGTGGAAAGTGATGATGGAGCCGTTCCGCGCATACCTCATCACGTTGGCAAGTACTTGTGGCCCGCGCAGTTTCGTACTGTAGTCGCGGGTCACCAAGTCCCACATCACAATCTTGTAAGAGCGTTTCAGCTTCAGATATTGCGCGGCAAACATGTGTCCGTGAGGAGGACGGAACAACAGCGGGTACAGCACTTTCTCCACGTTGCAGTTGAGGTCTCCGCCCATCTCCATGAAGATGCGCGCCTGCTCCGTATTTCCCAGATACTTCTCGGCCGTGTATTCAAATCCCCGAATATGGTTGAACGTGTGATTGCCGATGCGGTGTCCGCGTTCCACCACCATGCGGAACTCTTCAGGATGCTTCCGTATGTTGTCGCCCACCATGAAGAAGGTGGCTTTGATATCATCCTTATCCAGCAAATCGAGTACCCAAGGAGTTACTTCGGGTATAGGGCCGTCATCGAAAGTCAGATAGACGGCTCTTTCATTAGGATTCATTCTCCAGACGGCACCGGAATATAGCTTGCGAATAAATTCGGGAGGTTGCTCTATAAACACGTGGGGTAGCGGTTAGTGATTAGCGGTTAGTTAGTAGTGATTAGCGGTTAGCGGTTAGTAGTAGTTACCAATCACTCACCGCTAACCACTCACTTCATTCTTTCTACATACATATTATAAAGCTTTTCCACTTTGGGGGCATAGATGTCCGCCAGTTTGGAGTGATACTGCTTCATGGTCTTCACCTCGGCATCGAGCACGGCCCAATGGTATTCAAACTCACGGACGGAGATGGCAAAGCGGTTGTCGTCCAGACTCATGTACCACGTCATGTATTCCACCGACTTGTCGGCAAGGGCTTTCGCTATCTCGTCCGCCTTGGCGGTTTCGCCCAGTTGGTAGTAGGCTTCGGCCATCTGCATGGCTCCGTTCTGCCAGTCGTACGGCACGTTGCCGGCAGGAATCATCTTCTCGGCATAGTCCAGTGCCGCTTTGGCTTTTTCCTTCTTCCCCTCGCGCATCAGTTGCTGGATGAGCTGCGAGAAGATGCGGCGGTGCGAGTAACACATGCGCATGGCGTTCTCGTCGATGTAGATGCCCGGTTTGTCGATGCCGCCGAACTTGAACTTGTTCATCAGGTTGTCGTACATCTTTTCCGAGTCTATCTTCACGCCCGTCTTGTCGGTATCGAACGGCGTGAAGCGGTAGGCAAGTCCTTCCTGAACGAAGTGGTTGCCCATGTTCAACTGGTTCTCCTGTCCAACGCTGACGGCGATGTAGATGGGTCGTTCCCAATTGGCTTCGCTCAGCATCTCGAGCATCATCAGTTCGCTCTTGTAGAGGGCCCGTTTGCCTTTCAGAGAGATGTGCATGTAGTCGGGGATGCTGTCGCCGGGAATCAGCATGCCGCTGCGGCGCACCGCCTCTTTGTCCACCTTGACCACGATACTGTCCGTCGGAATCACCTTCAGGTCATTGTCTTTGGGCGAACGTATCCAGTGCTTCAGGATGTTCTTCAACTCGTAGGGGTTCTCTCCGAACTCTTTCTTCACGTTTATCAAGGCTTCCGGATTTCCGTTCAGCGCCTGTTTCTCGGCCTCGGCATAGAGTTGGTCGATGCTTTTCTTGTATTCGGGATGAATGGGGATGTACTCGTTGGTGCCCTCTACATACTCCATGCGGTTCCAAGTGATGGGCAGCGACGGACTGTCGTATGCCGGGCGTTTCATCTGGTCGATGTACCAGTCGGTCTGCAAGTAAGAGAGGTTGCACGTGCGGGCATCGGTGCGGAAGCCCTCGGTCTCTTGATTGTACCACAAGGGGAAAGTGTCGTTGTCGCCGTTGGTATAGATGACGGGGTTGCCAGTCTCTTGCAGAGACGTCAGGTAGTTCTGTCCGAAGTCGCGTGCCATGTAGCGGTCGCTGCGGTCGTGGTCGTCCCACGTCTGGCTGGCCATCTGTATGGGCACGAGGAGGCAGACGGCGGAAGCAAGGATGCCGGCCGGAAGCTCCCGCATCTTCGCGTAGCGACGGAGCAGTTGCACGACTCCCGCCACCCCCATGCCTATCCAGATGGCGAAGGCATAGAACGAGGCGGCATAAGCGTAGTCGCGTTCGCGCGGCTGGCTCGGTGTCTGGTTCAGGTAGAGCACAATGGCGATGCCGGTCATGAAGAAGAGGAAGAACACCACCCAGAATTGCCGGATGCCCTTCTCTGCCCGATAGGCTTGCCACAGCAGCCCGATGATGCCCAGCAGCAAAGGCAGGCAGAAGAAGACGTTACGCCCTTTGTTCTGCCGCAACTCCTGCGGCAGCAGCGTTTGGTCGCCCACCAGCAGGTTGTCGATGAAGGGGATGCCCGTAATCCAGTTGCCGTGCTCTATCTCTCCGCTACCCTGTATGTCGTTCTGCCGGCCGGCAAAGTTCCACATGAAGTAGCGCCAGTACATCCAGTTGAGCTGGTAGGAGAAGAAGAACTTGATGTTTTCCCACTGCGTGGGCATGTTCACCATCACCATGTTGCCGCATTTGTCGTAGGGCACGTCGTATCCCTTGATGTCCTGCCAGGCGCGGTATTGCTGCGCGTGGGTGCTGCTGTACATGCGGGGGAAGAGCATGTTCTGCGCGTATTCGTACTCGATGCGTCCCGGAATCTCGATGTACGAGTCCTTCTCGTCGGGCGTAGCCTTCTCCTTGCGGATGAACTTGGTGCCCTGCGTCTGGACGCGCGGCTCGCAGTACCCGTCTTTCGAGTTCACGTCGAGGGCCACCTGCGACGAGAAGGCGGGCCCGTAGAACAGCGGGCGGGTGCCGTACTGTTCGCGTCCCAAGTACTCGCCCAGCGTGAAGATATCTTCCGGAGAGTTCTGGTCCATCGGCGTATTGGCTGTGGAACGAATCACAATCAGCGCATACGAGGAATAGCCGATGACAATCAGCATGGTGCACAGCAGCGACGTGTTGAGCGTGCGTGCCGAAACACGGAATTTGTCGTTGATGCGTGCCTGCGTCTTCGGGTTGAGGTAAAGCCAAAGGGCGGCGATGACCAGCACGCCAATAGCCACCGCACTGCCTCCGTGTCCGTAGAACGGGATGCCCAGCATGCCGATGGTGAGGACGAACGAAAGCGCCATACGCGTCTTGTTCGCCTCGGCGTAGCTCTCATATATTCCCCAAACGAGGGCGGCCGCCAGCAAGACGATGTACACGATGACACCGCTGTTGAAAGGCATACCCAGCGTGTTGACAAAAAGCAGCTCGAACCATCCGCCCACCTTCACGATGCCGGGCACAATGCCGTAGAGCACGGCAGCCACCAGCACCATCGAGGCTGCGAGGGCCAGTAACGAACCCTTGGCATTGGCGTTGGGCGTCTTCTTATAGTAATACACCAGCACGATGGCAGGCAGACAGAGCAGGTTGAGCAAATGCACGCCGATAGAAAGCCCCGTGAGGTAAGCAATCAAAATCAGCCAACGGTCGCTGTGAGGCTCGTCCGCCACATCTTCCCACTTCAGTATCAGCCAGAACACCACGGCGGTGAACAGCGACGAGAAGGCATACACCTCACCCTCCACGGCACTGAACCAGAAGGTGTCGCTGAACGTATAAGCCAGTGCGCCTACCAGTCCGCTACCCATGATGGTGACAAGCTGTCCGCGTGTGATGTTGTTCTCGTCCGTCACCACCAATTTGCGCACCAAGTGCGTGATGCTCCAGAAGAGGAACAGGATGCATGCGCCGCTCATCAAGGCACTCATATAGTTCACCATGCGTGCCACGGTAGAGGCATCCGCAGCAAATTGCGAGAACAAATTGGCCACAAGCATGAAGAACGGTGCGCCGGGCGGATGTCCCACTTCCAGTTTATAGCCGGTAGTGATAAACTCCGGGCAGTCCCAAAAACTGGCAGTCGGTTCAATGGTCAGGCAATAAACCGTTGCCGCAATGAGGAATGTAATCCAACCCATCAGGTTGTTCACGGTTCTGTACTGTTTCATTCGGATGAAATTCGTTATTTGTTATTTCCTTCTTAATCAATCATTTGCAAGCTGTTTGTCAGAGGCTTGTGTCTGACGGCTCAAAGGCTTGTGTCTGACGGCTCAAACACTTGTGTCTGTCGGCTCAAAGGCTTGTGTCTGTCAGCTCAAACACTTGTGTCTGTCACGGCAGGCAAATATGCCGCTTGCTTGCACGGCGGCAAAGATAATGTTTTCAACACTATGTACGTGGTAAAGAGGAGTATTATTAGGATAGGTTAAAGGATATGCCTCGATTTGAGAGAATATATCTTTTCCGATAAAATAGAAATTCATTGGACTTTGCCGAGTTTAGTTGCCAAGATAAAAAAGAAGATGAAACGACCTCTCCGTTATAATTAGTGTTAAAAATAGACACTTTCCCGCTTCCCGATTTGGTTTTGAAAAGATTTATTTGCATATTTGTGAGAACTAATAAACATTAGATTTTTTCATAGTTAAGGTTTAGGTTAAATAAGGGGAGCTGTGAAGCTGCCCTTTTTTATTGTCCGCTCCCTAACCGCAAAACGGACTAAATAGCGGCCTTTATCGAAAAGCAATGGTAAAATAGCGGCCAAAGGCTAAAAAAAGAACCGGTTCCTATTGTTCTGCTTTCGGTTTGCATTATCTTTGGACAGGAAAAAAGAATCGTTATGGAAGACATCCTTAAATTTCTGTTGGTGGTGGCTGTCATCACTTTGGGAATAGCCAAACAATCCGCGAAAAAGACAAAGAAGGAGCCCCACAGAGACTTCGATATACCGACGCCCGACACCGGCTGTCCGCAGCCCGAGCTTTGGGAAAACGGAAACGACGGAAGCCATATACCCGAAAGCACGGAAACAAAAGCAGAGCCTACGGCATACGTCTTCCAATCCTCCACCCCCCGCAAACAGCCCGGAAGCAAAAAATGGACATCCCAGTGGCGACCCGAAACATCTTCGCACACTTCATACATCGCTACCCCACAGACGCCCGACCTGCAGGATGCCAACGAGGAGTCCGAGTTCAGCATTCGCTCCGCGGAAGAAGCAAGAAAGGCCATCATTTGGTCTGAAATACTCCGACGGAAATACTGAACGAGAAGAACGGACGCCGAACAACAAACCTTCAGAATCTTTACACGAAAAATAACTGTTACATTATGACACTTCATCACATTTCAGCAGCAGAAGCTGCAAGCCTCATCAAACATGGCTACAACATCGGACTGAGCGGATTTACTCCCGCAGGAACAGCCAAAGCCGTTACGGCAGAATTGGCAAAAATAGCGGAAGAAGAACATGCAAAGGGGAAGCCTTTCCAAATAGGCATCTTTACAGGTGCTTCCACGGGAGACTCTTGCGACGGGGTTTTGGCACGCGCCAAGGCCATCCGCTACCGAGCACCCTACACCACCAACGCCGACTTCCGCAAAGCTGTGAACAACGGCGAGATTGCCTATAACGACATCCACCTCTCGCAAATGGCACAAGAGGTGCGCTACGGCTTCATGGGAAAGGTAGATATTGCCATCATCGAAGCCTGCGAGGTGACGAACGACGGCAAAATATACCTGACAGCAGCCGGAGGCATCGCTCCCACCGTGTGCCGGATGGCAGACCGGATTATCGTGGAACTGAACGCCGCACACAGCAAAAACGCTATGGGGCTGCACGATGTGTACGAACCACTCGACCCGCCTTACCGCCGCGAGATACCCGTCTATAAACCGAGCGACCGCATCGGGCTGCCTTACATTCAGGTCGACCCGAAGAAAATAGTCGGTATCGTAGAGACCAACTGGCCTGATGAGGCGCGCAGCTTTGCCGATGCAGACCCGCTGACGGACAAGATTGGTCAGAACGTGGCCGACTTCCTTGCCGCCGACATGAAACGAGGCATCATACCTCCCACTTTCTTGCCTTTACAGTCCGGTGTAGGCAACATAGCCAACGCAGTGTTAGGCGCTTTGGGACGCGATAAGACCATTCCCGCTTTCGAGATGTACACCGAAGTCATCCAGAATTCCGTTATCGGGCTGATACGCGAAGGCCGCGTGAAGTTCGGCAGCGCCTGCTCGTTGACGGTAACCAACGATTGTTTGGAGGGCATCTACAATGACATGGACTTCTTCCGAGATAAACTTGTGCTCCGCCCGTCCGAGATATCGAACAGCCCCGAGGTAGTGCGCCGTCTGGGTGTCATCTCCATCAATACCGCCATCGAGGCAGACCTCTACGGAAATGTAAACTCTACACACATCAGCGGCACGAAGATGATGAACGGCATCGGAGGTTCGGGCGACTTCACCCGCAATGCTTACATCTCCATCTTCACCTGCCCGTCCGTGGCCAAGGAAGGTAAAATCAGCGCCATTGTCCCGATGGTGTCGCACATGGACCACACGGAGCACGACGTCAACATCCTCATCACCGAACAGGGCGTAGCCGACCTCCGAGGCAAGAGTCCGAAAGAGCGCGCGCAAGCCATCATCGAACATTGCGCACACCCCGACTACAAGAACATTCTTTGGGATTACCTGAAGCTGACGGACGGAAAGGCGCAAACGCCTCACGCCCTGCGAGCCGCCCTAGCCATGCACGTGGAACTGGCCAAAAGCGGAGACATGAAGAATGTAGACTGGGGACAGTATAAATAAGCCTTCTCGGCAGAGGCGGACAGAAACCGCTTCGGCATGGCATTGCGTTGCATCTATATTTCCCGTTGGATGGGGCTATAGATGCAACGCGTTGTATATCGGCTTCACGTCACCCTATACTTAAAGAGGGAGAGGAGCAAACTTTATCACCTCATCGCATACCGCATCCTGAAACTCCCGAGCCTTTCTGCCCGAGAGCACACTCTGATTCATGATGGCAAAAGCTATCTCGTGCCCGTTGTTCGCCTTCAGATAGCCGGCCAAGCAGTTGATGCCCGTAAAAGAACCGGTCTTGGCATGTACGTTCTTATAAGAAAGCGTCCCTTTCCTCATCCTGTTTTCCAGTGTGCCGTCCACTCCGCCAATAGGCAAAGCCTTATACAGCTTCCTGAAGACATCAGTCCGCGAATAGGCGTATTTCAGAAAGGCCACGAGCAAGTCTGGAGAGATATAATTATAGTTGGACAGTCCGCATCCGTCTTCCAAAGCATATATGTCCGGGTCATAGCCCAGTTGCTTTATCAGTTCACGCACTTCGGAAAGGCCGTCTTCGGCGGAGATACGCTTCTTGCCCGTGGCTTGCGCTCCAAGCCTACAGAGCATGGCTTCGGCATTGAGGTTATCGCTCTCTTTCATAATCTGCTTGACTACCTCTTGAACGGGAGTCTCATAGACGGCCACTTGGACTGAGAGCGTGTCCGGCTGAAATTCACCGAAGGCATAAGCGGGAGAAGAACCTGTTGCGGATGCCGTTCGGATACCTCTCTCGTGCAGTTTATCGATGAACGTGTGCATGAAGAAGTCTTCCGAGGAGTAGACATTTACCGTCCCCGACCGGCGCCCATCTACGTTTCCGGTCACTGTAATGCGGTTTCCGTTCTCCAGCCAGTTACGCGACACGCGGAAACGCCCGGCAGAAGGAGTGCGTGACTTTGTCCGGTTAACCAGCCCGTAATACGACGAGGCGGGCGTGCACGAAAGCCGTGCGGCCTCTCCCCGTTCGCCTGCGGAGGCAATGACGGTGACCACGCCCTTGTTCAGCATGAGTGGCGAGAGGTAAGGTTGATAGGCTTCGGGGTTGTCGTCCCACGCCCAACCACTCCCCCAATAGAGGGAGTCTTTCATGGAAACATCGCCGTAGACCCTGCCGGCAATGACCGAGAACGGAAGTCGATGCACGGCATCGGCCAGAGCATTCAGGGCATCCTCGTCGAACTCCGGGTCGTATCCACCTATTACATACAGGTCGCCTTGCAGCGTATCGCGTTCTATCGTGCCCTTGTACCATACCTCGGTGCGGAACGGCATATCGGCGTCGGGGCGCGACAATGCGGTGATGGTGGTAAGCAGCTTCATCGTAGAGGCGGGGCGCGACAGCTTGTCGGCCTGATAGGCATAGAGCTGTTTGCCGGCAGTTAAGTCGTAAACGGAGATGGCTACGTTGGAGCCGGCAGGAAGACTTTGCCTAACCAGCGTGTCCAATCGCGAAGAAAACACATCGGACGTACATCCTTCTTGAGCGGAAACCGGTAGCAAGAAGACGGAGACGAGTAATATGGACAAGAAAATCTTTTTCATTTGGTGATGAGTAATGAGTAATTAGCATTCTCTGAATATCTCGCCCACCGTAGGATGCGGGAAGACGGTCTTCTTCCATTGGTCGAGGGTGAGACGCCACTCGATGGCCATGCCCGCCAGTGCGATGATTTCGGAGGCGGGGTTGCCCAGCAGATGGGCCCCAATCACGGTATTGTCTTCGGAGAGGAGGAGCTTGCAGACGCCGTTCACTCCTTCGTTCTCCGCCACGAAGCGGCCGCTGTAAGCCATCGGGAGCTTGACGACACGGTAGCCGTGAGCACCGGCCCTTTGCAAAGACTCTTCCGTCTCGCCCACACCGGCTATCTCGGGATTGGTGTACACCACGGCAGGGATGGCGCGATAGCTCATGGCATCTTCCTTACCGAGGATGTGGTGCACCGCCACCTCGGCTTCGCGCACGGCGGTATGTGCCAGCAGCGAGAAGCCCGTGAGGTCGCCGCAGACGTAAACGCCGGGAATGGAGGTCTGCATATGGTTATCTACGCTGATGGCGCCGCGCCCGGTTTTCGCCGGATGGAGGTTCTCCAGTCCGAAGCCCTCTGTCACGGGGCGACGACCCACGCTCATCAAAAGCTTGTCGGCAAGGACGAAGCCTTGCCCTTCGGCAGCCTCATAGTGGACTTGTATTTGCGTGTGCCCTTCTTCCGAAAGGGTTTGGCTGAGGGAGACAACCTTAGTGCCGAGCATGAAGCGGACACCCCGTTTGGCGTATTCGGCCCGGAGCAGGGCAGACAGTTCCTTGTCCATGCCGCCGAGTATCTCGTCCAGCATCTCGATGACGGTAACCTGCACACCCAAGCTGTTGAAGAACGAGGCGAACTCCATGCCAATGACCCCTCCGCCGATGACGACGAGCGAAGCGGGCAGTTCCTTGTTGTCCAGCGCCTCTCGGTGTGTCCAGTAGGGCACTCGGTCTATGCCGGTGATGGGCGGTATGAACGTCTCCGAGCCGGTGCAGAGCAGAAGGTTGTCGCACGTGTACACCTCCTCGCCGCACTGCACGCGGTGCCTGTCTACGATGGTTGCCTCGCCGTTCACAACAGTCACCCCGCAGGCGGCCAACTTGGCCTTGATGCCAAGCACCAGTTTGCGCACCACCTTCTGCTTGCGGGCTATCACCTTGGGCAAGTCTGCCGACGCTCCGGACACATCCACCGCATACTTCGAGGCATGGCGCACCCCGTCATACGTCTTTGCAGTATAGAGCAGGGTCTTGGTAGGGATGCAGCCCTCGTTCAGGCATACCCCGCCCAGACTTTGTTTCTCGAAAAGAACAACGCTCAAGCCGGCTTTCCCGGCGGCTTCAGCGGCGGTATATCCTGCAGGACCTCCGCCGATAATGGCAAGTTGGTATTTCATGCTTTTCCTATATGATAGATTTCTGCGTGCAAGATACGACATCTATCTCTGAAAAGCGTCCTCATCCCTACTCTTTTTACCGAAAGGATGGGCTCTTCTTCTCTTTTCCGAAAAAAGAAAAGCGGCAATGTTACCGAGCAAAACATCGCCACATTTACTATGTAATAAAGTGATCTCTCTTCTCTTCCGGAGGCGTGCTCCATCTATACGCCCGTTACTCTCCTTTCTGTTTATGGAGAAATGCCCGTCTACACAGACTCAAATGTCTGACGTGACAGACACTTGTCCTTGAGCCGACAGACACAAGCCTTTGAGCCGACAGACACAAGCCTTTGACAAGACAAAACACAAGCCTCTGACACGACAAACACAAGCCTCTGACAAATCCCACTCAGAAGTATCTGTAGGGCACCTTCGGCACCTTGCGCAGGCGGTTGCCGTCCCTCTAAAATAGTTAAGACACGAAACTTGCAAGGAAAACGAAAAAACGCTTACCTTTGTATCTGCGCCCGTCAATCTCTTTACTCTTTTCAAAGAAAAAGACTAAACAAATCTATTGATGAAAATACTCCCCATACTCCGCCCGCTCACCCTATGGCTCGTGCTTTGTTGCCTGTCTGCCGCTTGCAGCCACAACGAAGACGAGGGTCTCGCCCCCTTCCGCCAGACCACTGCCGAGGGCGAAGCCTGCACCCTGCAGATAAACATGACACGGGGCGGCTGGCGCATCGCCTCGGTTACCAACCTTGACGGAGAGCCGATGAAAGATGCCTACCAGAATCCCCTGCAACTGGACGGTACCGGAGAGCTGAACTACCAATGGTGGAACCTGAAACGCGAAACAGACACCCGCCTCATCCTACACTTCGAAGAGAACTTCGACCCGGGCGACTGCCGCTACCTCGTACTCAACCTCGAGATGAAAAACGGCATCTACCGCGAGCGCATCACCATCGCGCAGAAGGCGTGCCGCAACTTCTACGACATCGAGTCCATCACCTACACGCTGGAAGAGGGCGACGGCATCATAAAAGACGGCACCGAGCGCTTCGGCTTCTACTTCATGGTGCAATCCGGAAAGCCGGTGGAAGAGGACTTCGACATCTATCCCTTCGCCAGCGAATATACCAGATACTACTTCCGCTTCGACGATTTCTCTACCAGATACTTCACATGGATTAATCCAGAGAGCCTCTACATCAACCTGCCCGACAGTATAAACGACGGCAAAGTGATAGTGGCGGATGAAGATTTCTTACCCTTCAAAATCGAAGGCAAATACATTAAGGACAATGTATTGAAAAACAAAAAGGTAACAACCAAGATGGTGCCCACCAAATGGAACGGATACTTCGCCGACATCTATTACAGACAGCTGCGAACCACCTTTCGCCTTACCCTTGCGAAAAAAGGCTGCGACGTGAAGCGTGTCTTCAAAGGAAAACTGGTGCAGAGATACCCTTACGACTGCTCGTCCATACGCCACGAGGTGAAAGACACCCTCGACTGAGAAAAACAAACACCGGTATCTGCCTGAGCAAATACCGGTGTCTGGATAATCGAGCGGGGCTATCCCGTCAATCAATAGTTCTCTTTCTTCACCTCGAAGTAAGCCTGCGGATGCAAGCAAGCCGGACAAGCCTGCGGAGCCTCCTTGCCTGTGTGGATGAAACCGCAGTTGCGGCACTGCCATACCACTTCGCCCTCTTTGGCAAACACGGCTGCATCTTCGATGTTGCGGACAAAGGCGCGGTAACGTTCCTCATGCCCTTTCTCGGCCACAGCGATGTTGCGGTACATGGCGGCAATGGCCGGAAAGCCCTCTTCCGCTGCAATCTCGGCAAACTTGGGATAGTCCAGCGACCATTCCTCATGCTCGCCGGCGGCAGCAGCCTGCAGGTTCTCCAACGTGGTGCCGATAACACCTGCCGGATAGCTGGCGGTGATTTCTACCATGCCCCCTTCCAGAAACTTGAACATGCGCTTGGCGTGCTCTTTCTCTTGTTCGGCCGTCTCCGTAAAGATGGCGGCAATCTGTTCGTAACCCTCTTTCTTTGCCACACTGGCAAAAAAGGTGTAGCGCATTCTTGCTTGCGATTCGCCCGCAAACGAAGTCAGCAAATTCTTCTCAGTACGGGTTCCTTTGATACTTTTAGCCATAATCTCTTTTCTTTATTAGTTAATATAATTACGTTGCGTGTCCTGCCTCTTTCCTCACAGGCAGAATATGCGGCAAAGCTACGCATTAAGTTCGGATTAATCAATCTTTTACCCCGCCAATCCCCGCAACGAAACCCATACGAGGTGCGCAACGAACCCCATACGACGTATGCAATGAGATATATACGACGTATAGCCACCGCCGTCTGCACGATTTTACGTAATTTTGCACCCACCTCCCCGAGAGGCAGATAACCCGATGAACCATATAGATATTCAGACTGAAAAATGAAAGCATTCCCATTCAAACCGAAGCTGTACACAGCACTTCAAAACTACTCGAAAGCATCGTTCATGGCCGACCTGATGGCAGGTATCATCGTCGGCATCGTAGCCCTTCCGCTGGCCATCGCCTTCGGAATCGCTTCGGGCGTATCGCCCGAAAAAGGCATCATCACGGCCATCGTGGCGGGCTTCATCATCTCTCTGCTGGGCGGAAGCAAAGTGCAGATAGGCGGGCCTACAGGCGCATTCATCGTCATCGTCTACGGCATCATCCAGCAATACGGCGAGTCCGGACTGATAGTGGCAACACTCATGGCAGGCGTCATCCTCGTCTTGCTGGGAGTGTTCAGACTGGGGACGGTCATCAAGTTCATCCCTTATCCCATCATCGTCGGCTTCACCAGCGGCATCGCCCTGACCATCTTTACCACACAGATTGCGGACATCTTCGGCCTGACCTTCGACGGCGAGAAGGTGCCGGGCGACTTTGTGGGGAAATGGCTCCTCTACTTCCGAAACTTCCACACGATGAATTGGTGGAACACCCTCGTAAGCCTTGCCAGCATCGGCATCATCGCCCTTACGCCGAGGTTCTCGAAGAAGATACCCGGCTCGCTCATAGCCATCATCGCGGTGACCGTTGTCGTCTATCTGCTGAAGACCTACGGAGGCGTAGACACGATAGACACCATCGGCGACCGGTTCAGCATCAAGGCAGAGCTGCCCGGGATGGCAATACCTGCACTGAACTGGGAAGCCGTGCGCCAACTCTTCCCCGTAGCCGTGACCATTGCCGTGCTGGGCGCCATCGAGTCGCTGCTTTCGGCCACCGTGGCAGACGGCATGATAGGCGACCGACACGACTCGAACACGGAACTCGTGGCACAAGGCATCGCCAACCTAACCACTCCGCTGTTCGGGGGCATTCCTGCCACGGGAGCCATTGCACGCACCATGGCGAATATCAATAACGGAGGAAAGTCGCCCGTAGCGGGCATTGTCCATGCGGTGGTGCTGCTGCTCATCCTGCTGTTCCTCATGCCGCTGGCGCAATACATCCCCATGGCTTGTCTGGCGGGCGTGCTGGTGGTCGTATCTTACAACATGAGCGGGTGGCGCACCTTCAAGGCATTGCTGAAGAACCCGAAATCGGACGTGAGTGTGCTGCTGATTACTTTCTTACTGACGGTTGTCTTCGACCTGACCATCGCCATCGAGGTAGGTCTGGTGATTGCCTGCATCCTCTTCATGCGCCGGGTGATGGAGACCACGGAAATATCCGTCATCAAAGACGAGATTGACCCGAGCGCCGAATCGGACATCAGTACCCGCGAAGAACATTTGATGATTCCCCAAGGGGTGGAGGTGTACGAGATAAACGGACCTTACTTCTTCGGCATCGCCACCAAGTTCGAAGAGGTCATGTCGCAACTGGGCGACCGCCCCGAAGTGCGCATCATCCGCATGCGCAAGGTGCCGTTTATCGACTCTACGGGTATCCACAACCTGACCAACCTCTGCCGGATGTCTCAAAGGGAGAAGATTACCATCGTGCTATCCGGTGTCAACCGGAACGTACACCAAGTATTGGAAAAAGCCGGATTCTACGAACTGCTGGGTGAAGAGAACATCTGCCCCAACATCAACTCGGCGCTGGAGAGGGCAAGGAAGATAGTCGGCCGATGACGGGCCCAATCAATAAGAGACGCTCACCTCAATGCCTTCTTTCCTTATCAGAGAGGCGATGCGGTCCAGTTCGTCGGGCGTGGCTTTTTGCAACTCACGGCCGGGCGTATCGCGGTCGATGGTGTAAATCATCACTTGCCGGGGAGCTATCTCTTTCACCGCCTCCAGCCAAGGAAGAACATACTTGTCCGAAGTATTGTCCACGTCTTTGCCCTTGTAGCTGCCTTTCAGAAACATGGCCTGTATGATGCAGTTGCCTGCGAAAGCCTTCATACCCTCGATGATTTTGCGCACGGAGTAGTGTCCCGTCGGACGGTCGAGATAACGAATGTAAGCCTCGTCCACGGTATCGAGTTTCAAGATGTTGTTGTCCACCTTGTTCAGGGCTTCGAACACGGCAGGTTGATGGATGAAGGTGGAATTGCTCAACACGCTGACCTTGGCACAAGGGAAATAGCGGTCGCGCAAAGCCAGTGTATCCGCTATGATTTCAGCGAAGTGCGGATGCGCCGTAGGTTCTCCGTTTCCGGCAAAAGTCAGCACGTCGGGCGAAGGACCGTTCTGCCGCATGTCCTGCAAACGGGCTTCGAGCGCCGAACGGACTTCTTCGCGGGTAGGCAGCGGCTGCTTGGGGCGGTGGTCGGCGTTGAATCCGCACTCGCAATACACGCAATCGAAAGTACATACCTTTCCGTCTGCCGGCAACAGATTTATCCCTAAAGACACTCCCAAACGGCGGGAATGGACGGGACCAAAGATGGGGGATGGGTAAATGACAGTCATCTCTTTTTCAATCAATACGCAATCTGCACGGCAAAGATAGGGAATAAGCGGGGGCAAACGGTGTGTATCCTCTTAAAACTTCACTCTCAGCTGCATCTGCACGTCGGCTTTCCGGTTTCCTCTGATCAGGTCATTGCCGGAACCTATCGTTTGGCGGTCTTGGTAAACAGTCTGTCCGAATTTAACGATAAACAGGAAGGTTTTGTTCAAATCATAACGGGCGAAGGCGGAGTAACGGAACCCCTTGCCATAGAAAGAGGGGGTGTAAAAGGTATAGAGCAGTCCCCGTTCGGAAGCATGTACACGCGAGTCGTAATCGTCCGTATGGAACCAAGTGCCCTGCAAAGAGACGGACAGCGGAAAGGAAGGGAAAGAATAGGTACACAACTGCGTGCATTGAACTCCTTCCCGCTTGCCGAAACGATAACCGGCCTTATCTTGCTGACGGAAACGGTTATAGTCCACTGTGGTGCGGAAGATGAAGTTGCCGGGCGTATAAATCAACCTGTAGCGGAACCGATGCCGATAGACAGGTGACGTCACCGTGCCGTGAGTCACAGCCACGTCTCTTTCTTTCCGCTTATACCGATAGTCGAAGGACATAGACAAGAGTTCTTTCGGAGAATAGACTGCTTGAAACAGCACATCCGTTCCTTGCGAAGGCTTGCTGACGCGATATCTTTTCCACGGAAAGGAAAACAGATCCAGCGAGGCGAAGAACTTCCAGCGGGCAAAGGGGGCCGCTTCGGCAGCCAGATACCACCCGTTTTCGTTCTGCGGGACACTGCCTTCGCCGAAGGATCGGGCAAACATGGACCAATAATCGAACGAGTAATAACGGTGGACAAGCAACAGCCTATACTCGGAAGACAGATGATACTTCAGCCTGTTGAGCAAGGCATACCCATGTCTGCCCACAGCCGCTTCTCCTACCCACGACAGACGTCCCGACCGATAGCAATAGTCCATCCCCGC